>JACDAN010000230.1 GCA_013695385.1 Actinomycetota bacterium
GAAGAGGTCTCCGACGAGGAAGGCATCTTCGTCGTCGAGCCCCTCGACCGTGGCTTCGGCTACACGTTCGGGAACTCCCTACGGCGCGTGCTGCTCTCCTCGCTCGAGGGGGCGGCCGTCACCTCGGTGAAGATCGAGGGGGTCGCGCACGAGTTCACGACGCTTCCCGGTGTTCGAGAGGACGTCGTCGACATCATCTCGGCGATGAAGAACCTCGTCTGCCGGCTGCACGGGGAGTCCCCGGAGATCGAGGTGCGTCTCAACAAGCGTGGGCCGGGCGCGGTCACCGCCGCGGACATCGAGGCGCCCGCCGATCTGGAGATCCTCAACTCCGACCTGGGGATCGCCAATCTGGCCGATCGCGGCCGGCTCGAGATGACGATGACGATTGGCCGCGGCCGTGGCTACGTCCCGGCCGAGCTCAATCGCGGCCCCGAGCACACGATCGGCGTCATCCCGATCGACTCGCTCTTCTCGCCCGTCCGCCGCGTCTCGTACGAGGTGGAGGCGGCGCGCGTCGGCCAGCGCACCGACTACGACAAGCTGACGCTCGACGTCACCAGCGACGGCTCGATCGACCCTCGTGAAGCGATCGGCGAAGCCGCGGAGATCCTCATTCGGCAGCTCGCGATCTTCACGGACATCGACAAGATCGAGGGGTTCGGCGAGGCCGCCGCTGCACGGGAGGCCGCAGCCGAGGCGCCGCTTGCGCACGGGATGGAGAACTTTCCGATCGAAGAGCTGGAGCTCGGGGTCCGCTCGTACAACTGCCTCAAGCGGGTCGGCATCGAGACGATCGGTGACCTCGTCACGAAGTCGGAGGGCGAGCTCTCGGCGATTCCGAACTTCGGCAAGAAGTCGGTCGAGGAAGTCAAGGAGACCCTGGCAACACACGGCCTCGGACTCCGCGGAGACGATTCCCTCTAGCGGGCCGATGCGGCACCATCATTCGGGAAAGAAGCTCGGCCGCGACTCGGCGCACAGGAAGGCGCTCTACGCCAACCTCGCCGGGTCCCTGATCGAGCACGGCCGGATCAAGACCACCGAGGCGAAGGCGAAGGCCGTGAAGCCGATCGCCGAGAAGATGATCACGCTCGGACGACGCGGCGATCTGTCCGCGCGCCGCCAGGCTCTCGCCTATCTCCGCTCGAACGACATCGTGCACATGCTCTTCGCCGATGTCGCTCCGCGGTTCGCCGATCGTCCCGGTGGCTACTCGCGGATCGTGAAGCTCGGCCCGAGGGCGGGGGACGCCGCGAACATGGTCTACCTCGAGCTCGTCGACTACGTGCCGCCCGCTCCGGTCGCCCGTGTGCCCGCCGAGGAGCCGGCCGAGACGGCCGCGGCTCCGGCCGCTTCCTAGCGACGCGCCTCAAGCTCGCCCTCGAGTACGACGGAACCGGCTTTCGCGGCTGGGCGGTGCAGCCGGGTGTGCGCACCGTCGAGGGCGAGCTGCGCGCCGCGCTCGACTCGGTCTACGGGCGCTGGGACTCGCTCGCGGTTGCAGGCCGCACCGATACCGGTGTCCATGCCCTCGCCAACGTCGCGTCCGCCGAGGTCGAGGGGGGACCGCCAACGGAGCGGGCCCGCGAGGCGCTGAACGCCGTCCTCCCGGACGATCTCGCGATCGTCGCTGCCGACCCGGTGGCAGAGGACTTCCACGCCCGGCACTCGGCCCGGGCACGGGCGTACCGGTACAGGATCCTCCGCCGACGCGCGCCGTCTCCGCTCGAAGCGCGGCGGGCCTGGTGGAACCCGCGCCCGCTGGACCGTGCTGCGCTCGACGAGTCGGCGGCGCTCCTCGTCGGTGAGCACGACTTCCGGGCATTCACCCCATCCGCGACCCAGCACAGGCTCCTGACGCGCACGGTCCTCCAGGCGCGATGGGTCGAGGTGGGCGAGCTACTGGAGCTGGAGATCGAGGCGAACAGCTTCCTGCGCCACATGGTCAGAACTCTCGTCGGAACCATGGTCGACCAGTCACCCGCGCAGGTTTCGGAGCTCCTGCGGGGCGGCGGCCGGCGAGAAGACGCCGGAAGCACGGCGCCGCCGTGGGGTCTCTACCTCGAGCGGGTTCGGTACTGACACACATTCAGCACGACTCCGTGGGCGAAAGGTAGGAGTCCCGGACGGTCTGCAGCGAACCGCCCGGGACTTCGCAGGCGGGGGGAGAGGCAAACCGCCTGCGGGCCTCTGTTCGACGTTACCGGAGGGAATCCCGCGCTGGGTACGATCGCCGCGATGGCGACCCGGACGACCGCCGCCGCCCAGCGCGTCGCCGAGCTG
>JACDAN010000233.1 GCA_013695385.1 Actinomycetota bacterium
GCGGCGGGTCGGCCGTCAACCGCTACCGCTTCCCCTCCGCGCCCTTCGGCCATTCGCCGGACTACGGCGTCGGCCCGGACATGCAGGAAGACGGCGCTGAGCGGCTCTACAAGGTCCGCATCAGACAGCGGGTCGTGAACTTCGGCGCCTCGGTGGTCATCCAGTCTCCTGGATCGCTGATCGATGTCTGGGCGCTCGGGTCGAAGGACGAGAACGACGTCCAGGGCTACGTCGGCACACCTGTGAACATCAACCCGATCACGCCGGGGTTCCGGCTGCCGATCGGGGCAGCCGGGGCGCAGTTCCCCGTTCCGGGCACGTACTACCTTGCGGTGGATTCCGGCCGCGACGAGTTCACGGGCCGCAGCCTCGCCGGTTCGTATCGCCTACGGCACTGGGTCAACGACGTGCGCAAGCCGAAGGTGCGAGTGCTGACGACTCGCGTTGCCGCCGGCCGGCCGACGATCGCGATCCAGGTCTCCGACGCCGGTGCCGGGCCGGATCCGTACTCGCTCGCCTACAACTACGGCCGCGTGCTCCTCGGCGCGGCGGCATACGACCCGGCTTCCGGCATCGCCCTCTTCCCGGTGCCCGCAGGAGCGCCCCGCCTGGCTGCGGGGAGGCCCCGGGTCTTCTTCAGAGCCTCGGACTACCAGGAGGCAAAGAACGCGAACTCGTACAACAAAGAGTTGACGCCGAACACGCGTTTTCACCAGCCGCGACTGCGCGTCGTCCGGGGCGCGACCATCACCTGGCTCACTCCCGCGGCGCGGGGTTGCGTACCCCGGTCGGCTCGGCTCCTCGTCGTGGCGAGCGCGACACGGAAATTGGGCGCCGTTCGCTTCTTCGACGGGAAACGGCAGTTGCGAGTGGTCAAGCGCAATGTGGCCGGTCTCTACGGCTACACCTGGAGAACGCGCGGAGCCAAGCGCGGCATTCACCGCCTGCGTGCTGTGGTGCGCGCAGGAGGCCAGCGGGCCGAGGCCACGCGAATCGTCCGCGTTTGCCGCTAGAGCGAATCGCGGTCGTCACCGGGGGCAGCTCCGGCATCGGAGCCGCGATCGCCAGGACGCTGGCGGCTGAGGGCTGGCACTGCGTCCTCGTCGCACGAAACGAGGAGCGGTTGCGCGCCGTCGCCGGCGAGATCGGTGCCGAGTACGAGGTCTGCGATGTCGGTGACCGCGAGGCGGTCGACCGGATGGCGAAGTCGGTGCTCGCCCGCCATCCGTCCTTGGCGCTACTCGTGAACAATGCCGGCATCGCTGGACCTTCTGCAGGCGAGACGGGAGGCCGCGGATTCCTCGACGCAGACCCCGAGAGGATCGAGGAGCTCTTCCGGGTGAACTTCCTGGGAGCGGTTTGGTGCCTACGCGCGTTCATGCCGGGCCTGGAGGCTGCGCGGCCCTCACACGTCGTCAACGTTGCGTCCGTCGCCGGCACCGTCGCCGTGCCTCCTGGCCCGTACTCGGCGACCAAGCATGCGCTCGTGGCGTTCTCCCGCACCCTCGCGGCGACGTTGCCGGCCGTGGGGATCCGGGTCCATACGATCAACCCCGGATGGATCGAGACGCCGGGTTTCCCGCAGCGTGGCGCGCTCGGGAACCGTCTCCTCGACCGGCTCGTCGCCGAACCGGATGATGTGGCGCGCCGGGTCGTCGATGCAGTCAATAGCAATCGCCCGGAGATCTTCGTCCCGCGCTGGTACCGAATCCCGGCGCTCGTGCAGGCCGCGGTACCCGGACTCGTCAGCCGACTGCTCGCCCGGCGGGCTCGTACCTAGGCGCACCCGGCCTCCTCCCCGCGTCGAACATAGCGGCGGACGGCGCACGAGTGGGTGGCGCGTCAGTGACGAATCAGGAACGTTCGTCCGATGCGGAGCAGCGCACGAGAGCGAGCGCCTCTTCCCGAGTCGAGATCGTTCCGGCGGCTCGCTCTTCCTCGATCCGCTCGAGCCAGCGGCCGATCCCAGGACCCGGGGCGAGACCCAATTCATCGCCGCGAAGCAGCGGCTCAGCGGGGTCGTGTTGCCGAGCCTCCTGGATCGCGCGCGTGAGATCGCCGCCGCCGCCGGCGAAGCGCGCGGCGTCGATGGCCCAGGGCTCGGTCGCCCGCCGGAAGCGATGAATCGCGCGAGGAGAGAGATCGGCCGGGAGCTCGGCGCGCAGCAGGACGCCGGCGTAGCGCCGAAGCTCATTCGAGACCGGTAGCCGCCGAAGGCCTTCTCCGAAGACGGCAACCAGCCTCATGCCGGCCGGGGCGCCTCCGAGTCCGCGGAGCCGGTCGACCGCCCCGCCGAGAGGCGAGAGGAGCCCCAGCTCCTCGAGCCGCTCGTACCCGGCCTGGCTCATCCGCTCCAGCTCGGCGAGAATCCGCTCTCCCGCAGGATTCCGGACGCGCCCGACGCCGTCACGCACAAGCTGTTCCGTGCCGTCGTCCATCCGAAAGCCAAGCTCGTCCTCGAGACGGACAGCGCGAAGCAGCCGCAGCGGATCATCTTCGAAGACCCTCGGAGAAACCGCACGGATGACACCACGCCGAAGATCGTCGAGACCGGAAAACGGGTCGATCTCGCCTCCCCCGGCAAGTGGTCGTGCGACGGCGTTGATCGTGAAATCGCGGGTCGCAAGGTCGTCCTCGATTCCGTCGCGCAACGGCGTGAAGTCGACCGTTCGACCCTCCGCCAGCGCGACGCGCCAGGCTCCGTGTCGCTCGGAGAGCAGGAACGGGGCACCGCCGGAGCGCTTCGCGTAGGCCCGAGAGGCCCGCTTGGGCTCGCGACAGGCGATGTCGAGGTCGATCACGTCCCGCCCGAGCACCTCGTCGCGCACGGCCCCTCCGACGACCCAGGCGTCCTCCCCGCGCAGCACCTCTCGGGCAACCTCAAGCATCGATCACCGTGCGCCTCGCCCGCACAGGGCTCGAGTCGATGCCGCAGACGATCTCGTAGTTGATCGTCTCCGCGACACGAGCGTGCTCCTCCGCAAGAACGCCCTCGCCGATGAGCGTCACCGCGGCACCTACAGAGAGTGGCCCTGGCAACTCCACGGCTATCGCA
>JACDAN010000236.1 GCA_013695385.1 Actinomycetota bacterium
GGTGAAGAAGAGGGCAAAGGCGAGCAGGGCGATCCCGACGAGGCCGATCGCCCAGAGCCTGCTTTCCCCGACCTGTGCACCGAGCAGGTCGACGCTGCCTGAGGGAATGAAGTCGGGGAAGGCTCGCGGCGTCGTCCCCCAGATGAGCAGGACGAGCGCGCCCAGCACCGGGGCGAGCCCGATTGTGACCATGATCACGGAGATGATCGGCTGCCCCACGAGGGGCCTCAGGATCAGGCGCTCGACGAGGAGCCCGAGCGCTATGGCCACGAGCACGGCGCCGAGCACCGCCAGAGACCAGTGCAGGCCCGCGTCGACCGTCAGCGCCCAGACGACATAGGCGCCGATCAACAGAAACTGTCCCTGGGCGAAGTTGATCACGGCCGACGACTTGTAGATGAGCACGAAGCCGAGCGCCGCGAGCGCGAGGATGGCGCCGTTCGAGAGCCCGGTCACCGTCAGCTGGACGAACGTCGACATCAGTCGCGGTTCCCCGCGCCGGCAAGCTGGCGGCGGCGTGGGCGCTCGCGCACGACGTCGTCCGCCGACTCGATGCGCAACGAGATCTCGCGCTCGACCTGCGTCCCGTCCTGATAAGTGACCACGCTCGTGATGGTGACTGCTTCGGCGTCGGAGTAAAGCGCCTCGATGATCGAGCCGTAACGCTCATTGATCGTCCGCCGGCGCACCTTGCGGGTGCGCGTGAGCTCCTCGTCGTCTGCGTCCAGCTGCTTGTGCAGGAGGACGAAACGGCGCACGCGGGCGCCCTCCGGCAGGTCGTCGTTCGCTCGGGCCACGGCGCGTCCGATCAGGTCGTACACCTCCGGCTTCTGGGCGAGGTCGGTGTAGGTCGTGTACGAGACGTGCTCCCGCTCGGCCCACGTGCCGACCGTCTCCATGTCGATCGAGACCATCGCGGTCACGTACGGGCGCGCGCCTCCACCGAAGACGACGGCCTCCTGCACGAACTGGCTGAACTTGAGCTTGTTCTCGATGAAGGCCGGGCTGAACAACGTGCCGTCCTCGGCTTCCATCACGTCCTTCGCGCGGTCGATCACGACCAGGTGCCCGTCCTCGTCCACGTAGCCGGCGTCCCCCGTGTACAGCCAGCCGTCCCGGAGCGACTCGGCCGTCGCCTCCTCGTTGCGGTAGTACCCGCTGAAGACCGCGGGGGAGGAGAGCACGATCTCGCCGCCGTCGGCGATCCGGAGCTCCGTTCCCGGTAGCGGCAGCCCGACGGTGCTGAAGCGAACGTCGCCGTCGCGGTGGACGACGGCGATGCCGCAGATCTCGGTCTGGCCGTAGATTTGCTTCAGGTTGACGCCGATCGCATGGAAGAAACGGAAGACGTCGGGGCCGAGCGGGGCGCCGCCCGTGTAGGCGCGGCGCAGGCGCACGAGCCCGAGCTGGTTGCGCACCGGCCGCAGGGCGGCCAGGTCGGCGAGCAGGTGCGCGAGGGAGAGAAACGGTCCCGTTCTCCGACCGCGCAGGCGGCGGTCGGCCACGCGCTCGCCGACGGCGTAGCCGAGTGCGAAGACCGCCCGCTTCAGCCAGCCCGCGTCCGAGAGCCGCACCTGCACCGACGAGACCAGGGTTTCCCAGATGCGCGGCGGGCTGAACATGACCCGGGGACCGATCTCCCGGAGGTCGTTTCGCATCGTCGCCGCGCTCTCGGGAAAGCTGAGCGTGAAACCGGCCTGGAGCGCGCAGGCGAGCGCGATCATTTGCTCGCCGATCCACGCGAGCGGCAGGAAGCTGAGGAACTCGTCATCCCGGTCGATCGGGTCGAGCGACATCAGGCTGGTGCCCATCGAGAGCAGGTTCGCGTGGCTGAGCATGGCCAGCTTGGGCTTGCCGGTCGTGCCCGAGGTCGTGCAAAGGAGGGCCGTGTCACCCGTCGCACCCTGGGCGATCTCCTCGTCGAGCCAGCCCGGACGCTCCTGGCCGAAGCGCTCGCCGAGCTCCTCGACGGCCGTGAACTCGACCAGCACGTCCAAGTTGTAATGCTCGAGGCCGTGGGGGTCGTAGAAGACGATGTGCTCGACCGTGCCTAGCCGCCCGCCGGCGCGGAGCGCGATCAGCTTGTCGACTTGCTCCTGGTCCTCGACGATGATGAAGCGCACGCCTGCGTGTTCGACGACGTGGTGTACCTCGTCCACAACGCCATCCGGATAGAGGCCCACGGATACCCCGCCGAGCGCCTGCGCGGCCAGCTCGGCGATCACCCACTCCGGTCGGTTGTCGCCGAGTATTGCGAGCACCTCTCCGCGGTGGAAGCCGAGCGACGCGAGCCCGAGGGCGAGGCTCCGGACACGCCGCTCGTACTCCGCCCACGTGAGCGGCTGCCAGACGCCGTAGCGCTTCTCGCGCAGCGCGACCCGGTTGGGATGGCGTCGTGCGAGGCCGGCGAGGAGCTGAGGGAACGTCGAGTCAGGCGCGCCGGTCACGCTGCCTCGCCGAGGTAGGCCTCGATGACTGCAGGGTCCGCGCCCACCTCAGATGGCGTCCCGTCCGCGATCACCCGGCCGAAATCGAGCACGGTAACCCGGTGCGAGATGTCCATCACGACCCCCATGTCGTGCTCGATGAGGACCACCGTGACGCCCGCGAGCTCGTTGACGTCGAGAATGTAGCGCGCCATGTCCTCCTTCTCCTCGGCGTTCATGCCGGCCATCGGCTCGTCGAGAAGCAGCACTGCGGGCTGCATGCACAGGGCCCGCCCCAGCTCGACGCGCTTCTGGAAGCCGTAGGAGAGCGTGCCGACCTCGCGCTTGCGCTCGGCCTGCAGCTCGAGGAAGTCGATCACCTCCTCGG
>JACDAN010000246.1 GCA_013695385.1 Actinomycetota bacterium
CACGAGGCGATCGGTGGTTTCGACGAGTCGCTGCTCGCCTGCGAGGACAACGACTACTGCTTCCGGCTCCAGCTCGGCGGCGCCGAGCTCGGACACGTCGAAGACGCCGTCTACCATTACCGCTTCAAGGACTCGATCGGTGCGATCTTCCGGCAGGCGTACGGGTATGCAGAGCAGAACGCGCGCGTCCAGGCGATGTACCGGCGGCCGGGCTCGGTGAGGCAGCGGCGGTGGACGTGGCCGATCAAGTACTGGCCGGCACTCGCGAGGGCGTTGCCCGGGGTCGTGCACCGCAGCGGCCGCGCACGCCTCGCGTGGCTGCTCGGCTGGGAGCTCGGAAGGGTGCGCGGCAGCCTCAAGTACCGAGTGCTGGCGCTGTGATGCCTCTAGGGCTCCAGCAGCCAGTAGCGCTCGAAGGCGGGCAGTGCCTCCGGGTCGTCGAGCCTCCTGCCAGGGGCGGAGATCCGAGGCACCTGGCTCGCGTAGAATGCGATTCTTGCGGCCTTGGCAGCACGGTCGACGGCCTGCTCGAGCGGCGTAGCACGCAGCCCATGGCGTCGGGCGATTCGGGCAACGGTCGAGTCGGCAGAACCGCCCTCGAGATAGGGCAGCTCTTCGTAGAGCAGTGGAGTCCAACCTGCGTCGAGCATCGCGAGCGCCGAGTCCCGCACGACTTCGTGCTCGGGGTGGGGTCGTATCCGCGCAACGCGTCCCGCGAGCAGGGCGACTCGCCTGACGAGGGCCGGTGCCGTCCACCCTGCGCCGGCGGGGAGCGCTACGAGGCCCCCCGGATTCCGGTTCGCCCACTCGGCGGCGGCCACCCCGATCGCTCGCCTGTCGGCAGGGGTCCTCTCGTCCACGTACTGGCGCTCGAGAACGGGCAGCGAGGAGACGCGGTGCTGCGAACCGGCGAACGCGGCCGCCTGCTCGGCCCTGCGCACGGCCAGCGCCTCCTTGGAGCTGGCGAAGCCGCAGATCTCGTCCCAGTAGCCGAGCCGTGGCGGATCCGGCTCACCGCCGAAGACCGTGACCACGTCGAGAGGCGCGTCTCGCTTCAGGAGCGCGGCGCACGAGAGCACAGCATCGTCGAAGTGAGGTTCCAGAATCAGGAGCGGAGCGAGCGAAAGAGAGTCCTGTGAAGCCGCTATCGCCAACGCCGCTCGTCTCGGTCGTGACGCCGTCGTTCAACACCGGGCGCTTCATCGAAGAGACGCTGCGGAGCGTCCAGGAACAGGACTACGGCCGGGTCGAGCACATCGTCCTCGACTCGGGCTCGTCCGACGGGACGGCCGAGATCCTGGCGCGGTATCCGGCGGTGCGCGTCGTCTCCGAAGCGCCGACCAGGATCACGGACAAGGTCAACCTCGGCTTTTCGCTCGCGCAGGGCGAGATCCTCGCGTGGATCAACGCGGACGACTTCTACCTCCCGGGCGCCATCTCCAAGGCCGTCGAGGCCCTCACGGCCCATCCCGAGGCGGCGCTCGTCTACTGCAATTACCTGCATGTGGACGAGAACAGCGCCGAGATCGAGCGCATCCGCAGCAAGCAGGCCGGGTTTCGCGAGCTCATCGAGGAGCGAAACTACGTCCCCCACCAGACCGCGTTCTTCCGACGCGAAGCCCTGGAACGGATTGGCGAGGTCGATACGCGGTACCCGCTCGTCCAGGACTGGGATCTCTGGATCCGGATCAGCAAGGAGTTTCCGATCGTCCACGTCGACGACTGGTGGGCGGCGTTCCGCGTCAGTCACGGTCAGCGATCGGACGTCCACAAGTACGCATTCTGGAGTCAGGGCCGCAAAATGACCCGCGGCCACGGAGCCCACTTCTTCTCGCCGCTCTTTCGGGCGTACTGGCGCGGGAAGTTCTCGCGCGCCACGTGGATGCTCCTGCGCCGGCAATTTCGGGTGTTCGCCAGGAAGCTCCGTGACTTCGTGACCAGCTTCGGCCGCGGGTAGGGCATGCGCCTCGCGTTGGTAACCAACACCCTCCCGCCGGAGGGTCGCGGCGGTGCCGAGGCGTACGTCGCGGCGCTGGCCCGCGAACTGAACGGCCTTCACGACGTCCTCCTGCTGACCGGCTCGAAGGTAGGACTCGAGGGCGTCCGCACCGAGCACCTCCCGGGGCTTCCGGAGCTCGGGCACTCGGCGAACCCGGCGCAGAAGGCAGTCTGGCACGCGCGCGACCAGTGGCTCCCGCGTGTTCACCTGGCGACGCGCCGTGTGCTTGCCGACTTTCGACCGGACGTCGTCCACACGCACGCAGTCCAGCGCCTGTCGGCAGCCGTGTTCACCGCGATCCGCGGTCTCGGGGCCAGGCACCTCCACACCGCACACGACCTCGGGCTCCTCTGCACGCGCGTGACGATGACGCGCGACGGAGAGTTCTGCGGCGGGCGGTGCCTCGAATGCCGCGTCCAGCGCGTAGTGCGAGGTCGAGCGGCGGCTTCCCGCCTCGACCTGCTCGTCGCACCGTCCGATCATGTTCGCCGGCGGCACGTGGAAGCCGGAGTCGTGCCGTCGGAGCGGGCACTGACGATCCGGCAGGGCGCCGCACCCGCGCCGGCGCTGTCACGACCGGTCGGCAACCTCGACGAGCCGCGTCTCGGCTACATCGGGACGCTGTCCCGGATCAAGGGCGTCGCGACCCTGCTCGAGGCCTTTGCCGGCGCACCGCAAGACTGGCACCTGACGATCGGTGGCAGCGGGGAGCTCGAGGGCCTCGTGCGGAGCCGGGCGGAGGCGGACCCGCGGATTCGCTTCCTCGGCCGGCTCGAGGGGGAGACGAAAGAGACGTTCTACCGTGAGCTCGACGTCCTCGTGATCCCGAGCGAATGGGAGGAGAACGCGCCGCTCGTGGCGGCCGAGGCGGCCGTCCGAGCCCTCCCGGCAGTCGTCAGCGACCGGGGAGGTCTACCGGAGATCGCCGAGGCCGAAATCTTCGAGGCGCGCGCCCCGGGCGCGCTCCTCGCCGCGCTTCACAAGACCCTGGAGACGCCGGGATTGCTAGAGGAGCGAAGCAGGCGCCTGGAGGGGAGCAGGGAGCGGTTTCTCTGGTCGACCCATGTGACGGAGGTCGAGCGGGTGCTCACTCAGGTCGCGACTGCCAGGTAGGCGTTCCACACAGGCTTCCGCGACCAGTCGTACCGCAGCATCCCGTAGTAGTTGAAGGAGTCGCTCGAGGCCCCGTACGTCATCTTGTCCCGCTGGGTGTACACGAAGAGCGGGCCCGCCCACGAGTACGAGGCCCAGGTCTCGTACGCCTCCGTGATCTGAGCCGCCTGACCGCTCTCGGACATCGAAGAGGCCCCCGAGGTCGGAGGGCCGAACTCGGTGCCCCACACCTGCTTCGCGCCGTCGCCGTTCGCGCTCATCACGCTGCGGACACTCGGGGACGTGCCCGCGAGCTGCCACCACGCGTTGTCGGGGTGCACGAAGGACGGGTCGACCGTGTACGGGTGATGGCTCCAGCCGTCGAAGTGACCGCGCCCGCCGTTCGCGTAGACGGCCGACAAAAACGCAACCTCGTCGACGGCGATCCCGTCGCTGTTCGAGGGCGCCGTTCCGCCGGCGAGAATGTAGGCGCCCGGGTCGACCGCTTTCATGCGACCGTAGGCCTCGCGGATCAGCGCGGTGTAGTGGGCCGCATTCGGCGTGGGCTTCCAGAACATCGGGACGTTCGGCTCGTTCCAGAGCTCCCAATGTTTTACGCGGCCCGCAAAGTGGCGGAGGGCGGCCTCCGTGAAGGTGGCGTAGGCGCGGCGGCGTTCGTCCGTGTCGGGCCCGAACTTGTCCGTCGTGCCGCCGGGCCTGGCCCAGGTGGGTGAGTAGGCGAGATTGCCGAGCACGGTCATTCCCCGGGCTCGCGCGGCGTCGATGAGCGGGTCGTACTTGCTCCAGTTGAACGATGTCGGCCCGTCCCACTGCACGTCGCTCCACTTGACGTCGAACCGCACCCAGCGAGCGCCCATCGCGGCCATGGAGTCGAGCTCGCGGTCTCTCGTCGCCGCGTCCAGGTACTCCGGATTGTCGAAGGAGACGCCGAAGCCTCCCGTCGCACCGACGGGCAGGGGTGCGGGCGGCGGCGGCGGCGGAGGTGGAGGTGTAGGTGGAGGCTCGGCCGGCGGAGGTGGCGGAGGCTCGGGCGCCGGCGGAGGCGGAGGGGCCGGCTGGGGCTCAGGTTGAGGCCGCGGCTTCTTGCGCGCCTCTGCTTCGAGGCGCTCCTTGTTCCGGAGAGCCAGCCGCCGCGTCGTGTAGCCGCGAAGCGAGGTCACTGAGGCAAGCCCGATGCGGGCTGTCGCGCGATCGGCGTCCGCCGGGGTGCGGGCGGCGTCCGCGGAGACCGCGGCGGCGGCCGGTACTGCCACAGCGGCGGCTGCGAGCAGTGCTCCAAAGAGGCGGCGGGCGGAGGGGGGGCGGCGAACCATCGTCCCTCGAGCCATCGGAAGGACCTCCCGGGGGAAGTGCCCTCAATCGAGTGATTCGTCTGAGGGATCGGCCCGGGCGTCCGGATCGGGAAGGCACCCCCGCTACTGTGTTGAACATCAGTTCGATGACACTTCTTGCACTCACGGCCGAAGCTCCAGGACGCCTCAATGGTGAGAGCCGGTGACGCGCGGAAGCGCCGAGGCAATCAGGGCCGCCCTCCGGCGATCACTGCCCCTGATCCTCGCTCTCATCATCATCGGAGCAACCGCGATGAACGCGTTCACACAGCTCCGCGGCGCGCGATACCAGGCGGATTCGGCCGTGCTACTGACGACAAGCGAAGTGACGTCGCTCCTGACCGGCACTCAGCCCGTCTTCCTCGACCCGGACGAGGTGCAGGACACCGCCGTGGCGCTCGCCGGCTCCCCCGTCCTCTACGAGCGTGTGGCGGCGCAAACCCGCGGCGATCAGGGCACCGCCTCAGAGCTACGGGCAGCCACGTCGGTCAGCGCCAAGAAGGACAACGTCATCTCCTTCTCGACCACGACTGACAACCAAACTCGCTCGCGGCTGGCGGTAAATGCGATCTCGGACGAGTATCTCCGCTGGCGCTCGGAGATCGCCGGCGAGCAGGTACAACGGGCCGTCGTCGCGCTTCGCCAGCGCGTTGCGCGCGAGCCGGCCGGCACCACACGCCGTCAGGAGCTGGAGGATCGCCTGAGCGAGCTCGAGGTGCTCGCGAGCGTCCCGAGCCCGAATGCCGTACTGATCCAGCGTGCGACGAGCGCGGGGAAAACGAGCCCCGCGCCGATACGCGACACCGTCCTCGGCGCAATGATCGGATTGCTGCTCGCGCTGCTTCTCGTCGGCGTACGCGAGGCCCTCGACACGAAGATCCGGTCCGAAGAGGACATCGAGGAGCTGCTCGACACCCCAGTGCTCGCCACTGTCCAGAGCCTTCCGAGACGCGCCCGCCTGGTCATGTTCGGCCGTAACGAGGAGCTCTACGGCGACGCCTACGGCTTGCTCGCGGCGAACCTCGTCCAGGGCGACGGCGCGAAGAAGCCGCGCATCATCGCCGTGACGAGCGCCATCGCCAACGAGGGGAAGACGACGACCGCCGCCAACCTCGCGGTCGCGCTCGCACGTCGTGGGGCGAACGTCGTTCTCGCCGACTTCGACGTCCGCAAGCCGTCGGTGGCCGAGGTCTTCCGGATTCCTCCGACGGCTCCCGGGGTCACGCAACTCATCTCGGGCCGGGCCGCCGCCGGCGATGTCCTGTGGGACGTCTCGCTCAGCGGACTGGCGCCGCAGGTGGCCACCTTCGCCCGGAACGGAGACGACGCCGACCCTGGCATCACGGGTTCTCTCCGGGTGGTGCCGGCCGGCACACAGATCCGTTCAGGCTCGGTTGCTCAGTCGCCGCGGGTCCCCGGCGTCCTCGAGGAGCTCGGCCGGAAGGCGGGCGCGGACATCGTCATGCTCGACACGCCGCCCGCACTCGTCACCGTGGAGATGGCGGAGCTCTCGCGCCGCGTCGACGCCGTCATCCTGGTCGTCCGGCAAGGACGTGTCTCACGTCGAAGCCTCCGTGCCCTCGCTCGCCAAACGCAAGGGTGGAAGGCGAAGATCACCGGCGCCGTCCTCACCGACGCTCCCCAAGAGGAGCGGCACTCCTACTACTACCGCGCGTAGCGCAGTATGTCCCGCCTCGCGCTTCCCCTGGGCGGCAACGCGCTCCTTCTCGCCTTCGGGGCACTGCTCGTCACGATGGTCACCGGAGCAACAGCCTCCATGGGGCCGGCGCTGCCGGTCGGAGGGCTCGTGGCGCTCTTCTTGCTCGCGGGCCTCGTGGTCTCCTTCGTCGCCGCGCCACACGTCGCAGTCGCCGGCCTGATCCCGGTTTTTGCGTTCCTGCCGATGATCAAGACCCTCTGGCTGCCGGCCGCCGGGCCGATCAAGGACGTCGCCGCGCTGGCCGCCTTTGCCGGCGTCGCCCTGCTCACCATCGAGCGGCACCGGCTGCGGGCCCGGGCCCCGGTCGATTCGATCGTCCCCGCCTGCATCCTCGCCCTGCTCGCCCTCTACGTCCTCAACATCGGAGGTGGGTTCAAAGACGGGTCCTACGACGTGGCCTGGGGCCATGGCGTCCGCCTGACGGCCGAGCCCCTGCTCCTCCTGCTCCTGGGCCTCAGTGTCGAACGTCCGCGCCGCGTGTTCCAGTGGGCGATGGGATCGCTCGTGGCGACCTCGTTCGTCGTCGCGCTGTACGGCATCGCCCAGCAGTTCCTCGGCCCGAGCGGACTCCTCGCTCTCGGGTACACCTGGGACGTCGATATCAAGACGATCGGCGAACTGCTCCGGAGCTTCGGGACACTGGACGACCCCTTCCTCTACGCGGCCTTCCTCTCGTTCGGACTCGTCGCAGTGCTCTTCTGGATGGAGCGCGGGGCGCTCGCCCTCTTCGTGGGCACGGTCCTCACGATCGGGATCGTCTGTGGGTTCGTGAGAACCTCGGCGCTGATCGGAGTGGCCCTGATCGGCATCTGGCTCGTGACGAAGAAACGGTCCGTGCCCGCGGCGTGCATGTTCGCCGCCGCCGTCATCGGCACGCTCGTGATCTTCTTCACCAGCGCCCAGGCCACCGAGTCGCGCACCGTCAAGGCCGGGAACAACATGTACCTGACCCTCAACGGCCGCACGGAAGCCTGGCGCGTCGCGCTCGGCGGCCCGATCGACTGGCCCTTCGGGCTCGGCGTAGGTGAGGTGGGAACCGCGGCCGAGCGGGCGACGTTTGAGCTCACCCGCACTGCCGAACAAGCGCGCGAATCCGACGTAGAGGCGGTCGACTCGGGGTACTTCGCCACGATCGCGGACGTGGGGTTCATCGGTCTCGGCATCCTGGCGATCCTCCTCACACGCCTCTTCATGGCCGCGCGGTCCGCCGTCGGACTCGGCCTCGCCTCGGGTCGGGTGGCGATGGGAATCCTGGTCGTCCTCTCGCTCGACGCTCTCACGCGGTCGTCCTTCCAGGGTTTCCCGACCGCCTTCATCGGAATGCTGCTCATCGGGGTGGCGCTGGCGAGCGCGGCAGCCGAGGGAGCCGAGCTCGAAGAGCGCTCCGAGCTTCAGCCCTTTCCTTGACCCCGCCGCTCTCGGTGGCGCTCATGGGGTTGGTTGCCGGCGGAACGTCGGGGGTCGCTCGTTACGCCAGCGCCCTGGCAGGGGGGATCGACCGCGTTCAGGGTGAGTTTCCCGATCTCCGTCTCACCTTTCTGACCAACTCTGCAGG
>JACDAN010000256.1 GCA_013695385.1 Actinomycetota bacterium
TGCGTGCCACGCGCTGTGCGCCGAGGGCCGCGTCTGGCTCGTGGATCCCGTCGACGAGCCCGAGCCGCTCGCCCGGGCGGCGGCGCTCGGCCGGCCCGCGGGCGTCATGCAGCTGCTCGATCGCCACGCCCGCGACGGAGCCGCGATCGCGCAGCGTCTCGGCGTCCCGCATCTCCGCCTTCCGGACGCGATCCCGGATTCGCCGTTCGAGGCGGTCTCGATCGTCGATGTTCCCAAGTGGCGTGAGGTGGGCCTGTGGTGGCCGCAGACGCGGACACTCGTTGTCCCCGAGGCGGTCGGCACGGCACCGGCGTTCGCCGTGGGCGAAGGCCTCGTCGGCGTCCACCCGGTCTTGCGGGCGTTCGGTATGGCCCGGCTGCGCCGCTGGGAGCCCGAGCTCCTGCTCGTCGGCCACGGTCCGCCCGTCGCCGGATCCGAGGCGACCGCCGCGCTTCACCAGGCCCTCGCACGCTCGCGGTCCGATCTGCCGCGGCTGGTCGCCAAGCTGCCGGCGCTGATCCGCAGCGGCTGAACCGCCGCCCGTTTCGACAACGCGGAGAAAGCGATGGGAGCGCCCAGGCTCCCCTGGGTAATCGGCCCCGGGTGCCGCACCGTCAGCTGATCCTCATCTCCGTCCTCGCCCTCGCCCTGACCGGCTGCGGGCAGGAGGATGTCCGCGCGGACGCCGAGCGGGAGCTTCGCGAGCGCACCGAGCAGATCCGTGCGGACGTCGAGCGGCGGGCAGACGCGCTGGGCGAGAGTGTCCGTGCGCGCCGCGAGCGCATTGTCGCCCGCATCGAGGAGGTGCTCGGCGACCTCGAGCAGATCATCCCCGAGGCGCGTGTGACCCGGCCCGAGGTGCAACGGCGCGCCGGAGAGCAGGACGTCGAGCAGTTCCTCACGGGCGTCATCGAGAACGTCGACGCGTACTGGACGCGGACGCTGAAGGCCGCCGGCCGGCCGGAGCCGCGGGTGTCCTACGTCTTCGTGGAGGAGGGCAGGGCTCAGCGGACGGGTTGCCGCGTCGTCGCCGACGACCGAGCGGCGTTCTACTGCCCTGCGGACGACACGATCTACGTCGCGCAGCGCTTCGCCGCCGATCTCTACGCCGGCGTCCTGGAAGGGCTGCCGGGGGGTGGGGGGCAGGCGGCGGGGAGCTTCGGCGTCGCCTACGTCGTCGCGCACGAGTACGCGCACAACCTCCAGTCCGAGTTCGACGTCTTTCGGATCGGCCGCTCGAACTCCGCCAAGCCGTTCGAGCTGCAGGCCGACTGCCTGGCAGGCACCTGGGGCAACTCCGCGTTCGCCCAGGGCGGGCTGACCGAGGAGGACATCCGCCAGGCGATCGCGACCGTGCAGTCGGTCGGCGACTTCGACGTCGACAACGAGCAGCACCACGGCACTCCGTCGGAGCGGCGCGACGCGTGGCTGGCCGGCTTCCGCAGCGGCGATCCGGCGAACTGCACGCGCTACGTGCCGACGGTGTGACCACGCCCTGCATCCATGACCCAGGATGGGTCACGGACACAGGTACCCCGCGGTCAGACTTTCGTGAGCTCGCGCTCGGGAGCCGGGGCCGGAGCGGGCGCCCCGACGAGCTTGGCCGCCTGGCGCTCCGGAGCGATGCGCACGACGTCCCAGGCCAGGCCGACCTTCTCGAGTCCGCGGATGAACGCCGCGGACGGGTCGACCTCGTACCACTTCAGCCCGTGCTGGGCCGAGCGGGGGAACGCGTGGTGGTTGTGGTGCCAGGACTCGCCGAGCGAGGGAATGGCCAGCCAGGCGACGTTCGTGGACTTGTCCTCGAGGTCGAAGCGGCGGGTGCCGAAGAAGTGGCAGATCGAGTTGACCGACCACGTGACGTGGTGCACGAGGAAGATGCGCACCAGGCCGCCCCAGATGTAGCCGCGAATGGCGCCCTCGGCGGTGTAGCCGTGCAGGACGTACCCGAGCAGGGTCGGGATCAGCAGCGAGACGAGCACGAGGAGCGGGAAGCCCTTGCCGATCCGCTTCATGATCGGGTCCTCGTAGAGATCCTTGGCGTACTTCTTCCAGTCGGCCTGGCCCTGCGTCTCGGTCAGCCAGCCCGTGTGCGCGTGCCAGAGACCGCGCCACCCGGAGCCGTGGCCGACGTGCGGGGAGTGCGGGTCGCCCTCCTCGTC
>JACDAN010000262.1 GCA_013695385.1 Actinomycetota bacterium
CGGCTCTGGTGGCCGGCGGGCGGCGTCCCCCCGTACCTCCCTATGAGCCGAACGAGTCGTAGCTCGGCGGAGCCGAATCGATCGGCGTTGACCCTTTGCCCATGTCGTGTGGGACGCCCACCGTCGCCACTCCGCTGCACTCGCCGCCTCTCCCGTCCGTCGCCCGGTAGGCAATCCGGTAGACGCGGCCGTCTCCGAGCCCGCTGCGCTCCGCGCGCACGTAGACCTGGTTCGGTGCTGGCCCTGCCTTCGCGTCCGGGGCCGTGTCACCGTCGCCGACCTGGTTCAAGGGCTCGTCCTGCGAAACGCCGGTGATGGTGGTCGTTACGGCGTCGCCGTCCCGATCGGTCACGCCGGCGACCGAGACGAGCACGTACTTGTGGTTCGGCGGCCAGAGCCTGCTCGGACTCGCCGACCCGGTGCAGCTCGGAGGCCTGTTCCTGAGGGTGTTCGTGAACGTGCAGGTAACCGTCTCGCCGGCGTCCAAGTCGATCGTTGCCGTCCTCGTTTCCTTGCTCCCGCTCGAGCCGCCGTCCGGGTCGTCGCAGACGAGCCCGGTCAGATTCCAGCCTGCCCGTGTGGCCTCAGTGACTGTGTAGCCGCCCGCGTCGAGTCCCGAGAACGACCTCCTGTCGGGCAGCGCCGGATCGTTGTCGTCGTCGAGCGAGAAGCTGCCGATCGCGCCAGAGCCGCTGAACGAGAAGTCCTCTGGGCCGTCGGGAATCGCGTCCTTGACGATCGTGATCGTGCCGCTGTCCTTCGGGGGCGGCGGAGGCGGAGGGCCGGCCTCAGCCAGCAAGCACCCTGAGAACTCCGAGGTGTTGTTGGCAGGATCGGTCGCCGTCGAGCTGACGAACTCGCCGCCGAGCACCGGGGACGGCGAGGCAAAGCTGAAGCTCGCGTTGCCGTTCCCGTCGGTCGTCACTGCGGTCGCTCCGAGGAGGCGCTCGCCCTCTCCATACCCGGACGGGTCGCAAACCGGGTTGGCGAAGAACTCGAGCCGATAGGTGGTGTTGGGCTTGCTGTTGAGCGTTCCCGCGATCGTGCCGCCGCTCGCGCCGGTGAGAACCGGAAAGTTCTGGTGCTCGTTCGGCCCCGGGTCGGAATCCCCCGGATCGTTCGGCGTTACGCCCAGCAGGATGAGGTCGATCCCGAGCCCGCGGTTGGAGAAGATGGAGTTCGACAGGATCCCGTTCCGGCTCCAGCGCGAGTCGTTGGAGTTCTGCCCAACGAGCACGCCGTCACCGCCGTTGAAGGCGATCACGTTCCCTTCTCCGGCCGCCGTTCCCCCGATCGTGTTGTCGGCGGAATCCACGATCCGCACTCCGTCGGAGACGTTGCCGACGGCGCGCGTGCCGTCCGCGGCCGTGCCGATGAAGTTGCCCTGCACGACGTTTCCGTTCGCGTTGCCCTGACCCCACATGGAGACCCCGTGGCGGCCGTTCCCCGAGATGACGTTGCGGGTGGCCGCGTCGGTCCCGCCGACGAGATTGCTCGGCGCGAGGATGAAGATGCCGTCGAGCGTATTGCCGAGCGAAGTCGTGCCGGTGGCGTTCGTGCCGATGTAGTTGCCCTGGATCACGTTTTCGCCCGCGGGCTGGACCAGGCTCCCGGCCCCGATCAGGATCCCATGGCCGACGTTTCCCGAGATCACGTTGCGCCGAATCGTGTTCTGCGTGTTGGCGAAGAACTCGCGGCGTAGGGCGATGCCGCCCTCGCCGTTTCCGAGTGCAACGATTCCCGTCACGTCGGTGCCGACGTAGTTGTCCTCGATCAGGTAGCTACCTCTCGCCAGCAGGGCGATGCCCACTCGGTCGAAGCGGTTGATCACGAGCCCGCGGACGGTGCTGCTGCCGCCGCGCAGGCTGAGCCCGTCGAACCCCCCAGGGGCGCTCCCGTCCAGCTCGACGATCGGCGTGCCCGAATAGCCAGGCTGCGTCGTCGCGTCGACGATCACCGGGAAGTTGATCACCGGCAGCCCGCCCCCGGTGGGCTGGATCGAGTACGGACCCGGCCCCGGGATGTTGAACCTGATCGTGTCTGTGTCCGCGTTGCCGTTCGCTGCGTTGATCGCCTCGCGCAGGCTGCAGTGCTGAGCGTTGCAGGAGCCGTCGTTGACGTCGTCTGTGGTGTTGACGGCGAAGGTCGCCGCCTCGGCGGGTGAGACGCGAACCGTCAGCGCCGCAGCGGACAAGGCCGCGACCAGGACCGTAAAGGCGATCAGGGCGTGCTTCCTTCGAATACCAGTCATCACTAGTCCTTCCGCTTTCGAGTGGGAGGTGACGCGGTGGGGGCCGCTACCGAACGGTCGCGACAGTGGCGATCGCGTCGTCGACTGGCCGGCCGCTGCGGCTCGGCATGACGTGCGGCAGATCAAGGTCGTCGGCGAAATCGGGGGGTATCCGCGCTAGCGCACATTGGACGGACCCCAGTCAGGCGCCGATCCGCCGGGAATGATCAGCTTCGGAGCCGATCCGCAGGTATCACCGCGTGCGGTGATTGCCGAGGACCAGATGCCGCGGCTGTCGCTCCACGCGAGCGTGTTTCCGTCCGGTGACCAGGTCGGCTTCGCCAGCGGCCCACGGCGGGGCGTCCGAATGGCGCACAGGGCCTCGGGCGCGGTCGCGAAGTTGCTGACCGAATAGATCTGGATCGTCGCCTGCCGCCAATCCTTCTGCGTGTTCGTGCCGCGGATGAGTGCGAGCTTGTCGCCGGAGCGCGTCAGCTCGCCCTGGTCGAGGAACTTCATGTCGAACGACGACCCGCCTTCGGGCACTGGATCCCAGAACCAGTCGCGCAAGCTTCCGCCCGGCGTGTCGACGAAGACCTGGGCGATTCCGGGATACGTCCTCGTG
>JACDAN010000006.1 GCA_013695385.1 Actinomycetota bacterium
GGCTGGCGCCACGTTATCGAAGGAGTGGGGACATGAAGAGACCCGTTCTACTGGCGCTGGTCGTCTCGAGCATTGCGCTCGCGGCTGCGCTTCTCGCCGGCTTCGTCGGCTCGGCGCCGAACCCGGCCACCGCAGCAAGTCACCGAGAGGCACCGCTGATCTCGCTCGATGGTCCCGCAGACAACACCGACACGTTCTTCTTTCGGAGCTATGAGCCGGGACAGGCAGAGAAAGTCGTCCTAGTCATGAACGTGAGCCCGGGTGAAGAACCGAGCGCGGGACCGAACTACTGGAACTTCGATCCGAACGTCCGGTACTCGTTCAACATCGACAACAACCAGGACGGCCAGGCGGACGACGTCGTGGTCTCGTTCGACTTCGACACCGAGATCCGGGGCGTCATCGAGGCGCTCGACCTCCCGGTGTCGTACTTCGGTGGCGTGGCGCCGGTGCCACCGATCACCGCGCTCGACGGGCACGGATCCGAAGGGCTCGGCCTGCGTCAGACATTCGGCGTCACGATCGATCGCGGCACGAAGCGTGGCTTCCACCACGGCTCCCACCCGATCGTGAAGGACGCGAGCGGCAAGCAGCTGATCGCGGTGCCCTCGAACGTCGGGCCGCGCACGATGCCGAACTACGACGCACTCGCCGCCCAGGGGATCTACGACCTCGGTAACGGCATCCGTGTGTTCGCAGGGCAGCGGAACGATCCGTTCTACATCGACCTCGGAGCAGTCTTCGACTCGCTCAACCTGAGGCGTTCCCCGCCGCTCCTGACGGCGCTGGAGGATCTGAACGACAACGCGAACCCGTTCGGGTTCGACATGATCTCCGGCTTCAGTGTGCACACGATCGCGATCGAGCTGCCCGCGAGCATGTTGACGAGTGACGGCCAGAGCGCCGCCAAGACCCACTCGCCGAAGCTCGGCCTCTACGCGGCGACGAGCCGACCGACGGCCACGGTTCGGCCGCACTTCCCGTCCGGGAACGACACGCAGGTCTCGCGGCTCGCGAATCCGCTCGTCAACGAGCTGATCATCGGGACCGAAGACAAGGACGAGTGGAACGCGGGAGACCCCGACGGCGAGGAGAAGTTCGTCGGGTACTACCTCAAGCCACGCATCGCCCTGGCGTTCCAGCTCGCCTTCGGCTTCCCCACGGGTTGCACGATGTTCGGCGGGCCGACGTGCTCTCCGAATCCACCCGCGAACACGGACACGTCGCTGGGCAACTTCAACAGGACCGATCTCGTGAACATCCTGCTGAAGTACTCCCCCTCCGATACGAACCTGTCCGAGTTGCTGCGGCTCGACCTCGGCGTCCCGGCGCGACCGCTGGCGACGCAGAGCCGGCTCGGCCTGCTGGGCGGAGACCCGGCCGGCTATCCGAACGGCAGGCGGCCCAAGGACGACGTCGTCGACATCACGATTCGCGTGGCGGGCGGGCCGAACTACATCGCCGCTCGCGCGGGTGACGGTGTGAACAGGGACATCAGTCCGCTCCCGACGGCGTTCCCGTTCATTCCGCGGCCGTCGGACGGACGGAACCTGAATCCGGAGCCGCACGTCGATCCGACTCCGTAGGACAGACGAAGCAGGAACGTGAGACGAATTCGAATCGTGCTCGCAGGAACGGTGGCGGCAACCGCCGCCACCGTTCTCCTGCTCGGCGGCGTCCTCCGCGAGTCGCCGGCCGCGGGGGCGGAGGGCAGGCTGCCGGCCATCCCGGTGACGTCGGGCCGACTGGCGGCGGGAACGTCTTCCCCCGACACCGCGACACTCGTGCGGCAACTCCAGAGCGCATTACGGACGAATGGGGCCGACGCGGCGTCGCTGCGGCTGCTCGGGTTCGCCTACCACCAGCGGTACCGCGAGTCAGCCGATCCCACGTACCTGACGCGGGCCGCCGGGGTCTTCCGGCGGTCGCTCCAGCTTCAGCCCGGCGATCCCGCTGCGACGCGGGGGCTCGCGGGGCTGGCGCTCTCGCAGCACCAGTTCCGTCGTGCGCTGCGCCTCGCCCGCGCGGCGCAGCG
>JACDAN010000028.1 GCA_013695385.1 Actinomycetota bacterium
TCGGCTTGCCGTCCCACTCGAGGCGCACGCTCACGCGCGGATTATCCGTATCGCCGCGGACGGGCCCCCGACACGGCGAGCGCCGTCAGCGACACGAGCTAGGCGAAGACGCCGTCGGCCAGCGCGTCGATCGCGCCCAGCACGGACCTGAAGTTGCCTTCGCGAAGGAGCTCGACCGGCTTGTGGTGGTCGAGCGACCGGTTGGGCGTGAAGAGCCAGTCGTGCGCGGCAGGCGGCCGCAGCGTCTCCGAGAGCAACTCGAGCACCGCAATCAGCTCGAGCAGGCGCTCGCGGGCATGCGGCCGTGGCGTCGCGCCCTGGTTCAACCAGCGTGCGATCGTCCTCGGACTCGTCTCGAGCACGCGAGCGAGGTCGCCCCCGCCGAGCTCGACCTTCGTCGCGGCGTGCTCCAAGCGTTCCGCGATCGTCACTTGTCGCCTCGTCTCTGTCGTTCTGTCGCCTGCGTACTGTCCTGAGTATGGCCACGTCTGGTGGAGGTCAGCGGATTCCTCCCGACGTCGACCGAGAGCCTGCCGCGGCCTGAGGGCCGGACAGGGATGACATTGCCGGCCGGGGTAGAATGAGTCCCATG
Organism: Actinomycetota bacterium; assembly: GCA_013695385.1. GTDB lineage: Bacteria > Actinomycetota > Thermoleophilia > Gaiellales > Gaiellaceae > JACDAN01. Next base: position 593 of record JACDAN010000028.1, read on the forward strand.
CCGATGCCGACCGACGAGCCGCTCAGTACCGATGCCCAGCCTGCCCCGCATCCGGCGGACCCGGCCCGGCGCGCTCCCGGTCGGCGCTCGCGCTGAGCGTCACGCGCTCGAGCTCACCGCCAGCGGACTGACCTGGCTCCACTTCGACCGGCCCGACCAGCACGCCGCCGACCTCCTCGCCGAGCGCTTCGGCTGGCATGCCCTCGATGTCGAGGACGTCCTCTCGAAGCGGCAACGCCCGAAGATCGACGAGTACCCCGAGTACCTCTTCGCGGTGCTCCACTTCCCGGTCTACGACAAGGCGATCCAGCGCCTGAACGCCGCCGAGCTCGACCTCTTCCTCGGGCCTGACTACCTCGTCACGCTCCCGAACGTCGAGCTGCTGCCGGTCACACGTCTCTTCCACCGCTGCGAGGAAGACGACGAGCTGCGCGAAGACCTCTTCGCGAAGGGCTCGTGGCGCCTGCTCTACGAGGTGCTCGACGACCTCTTCGACTACTGCTTCCCGATCCTCGACAAGATCGGGCACAAGCTCGACACGGTCGAGGACCAGATGTTCGAGGGTCGCGCCGAGGATGTCGTCCGAGACCTCTCGAACGTGAAGCAGGAGATCATCTCCTACCGCAAGATCATCAAGCCCGAGCGCTCGACGCTGCGGCTGCTCGAGCGCCGCGTCGAGCGGTTCCTGCCACACGAGCTCGACCTCTACTTCGACGACATCGTCGACGCCGCCGAGCGGATCTGGGACCTCCTCGACAACTACAAGGAGGTCGTCGAGGCGCTCGAGTCGACGAACGAGTCGGTGATCTCGCACCGCCAGAACGACGTGCTCCGGCTGCTGACGCTGATCAGCGTCACGATGCTGCCGCTGACGCTGATCACGGGCGTCTTCGGGATGAACGTCCTCTATCCCGGCGAGGGGACATCAGGAGCGTTCTGGATCATCCTCGGCGCGCTGGTGCTGACGCTCGCGTCGATGCTCGGTTTCTTCCGCTACAAGCGCTGGCTCTGAACCAAACCGCATAGCGGAGCCATTCGGCGGCACCTTGTACCGGAACTTTGTACGGCCGAAACGCCGCGCGCGCGCAGATTCGTCTCCCTGACTCGTTTTGCGGGTCGCCTGCGCTCGCTACGTCCGTTTCGCAGGCGGGCTCCGATAGGCGGAACTAATGGAGAACGGGATACCCGTCTTGCTGACGATCGACCTGGTGAAAGCCGTGCTGCACCAGTCGCGCTCCACGCTCTACCGCAAGATCCAGCGTGGCGAGCTGCGGGCGTTCCGCCTGGCGAACACGGGCCGCTCCGCGGGTGCTAGGTCTCCTCCGGTGAAGGAGGAGTATCGCCGGCGAGATCGGTCTGCGGGCGCACGTTGATTGGTGCCGAGCGCTCGCGCGTACCGTCGAGGAACAGATCGAAGCTGTGTAGACCGTAGTCCTGGGCACGCCACTGCATCACGAGTGGAAGGAGCATGCCGGCCTCGTGCCCGGGTTGCTTGAGCGGCGGCAGGTTCGGCATCTCGAGGGTGGCCTGAAGTACGGCCTCTTCCTCGAGATCAGGGCGCACGAGCCGAACGGCGAACGTGTGGGGTGATGACCACTCGTCTTCGCCGCCCGCGACCCGCGTGGCGAGGAAGACCGCCATGTCTGAGGGCATCTGATCCTCTGTAACCCAGAACGTGTCGAGGCCGGCACCCAGGATGCTCATCGTCCCGTCGCCCGCGAGCTCGCAGTATCGGCAGGGGACGACCCAGTCGAGTCGCAAGTTACTTGTCGGCGCCAGGCGTGCCGGAGGCGGATGACGGCCGCTGGTTCGCCAGCAGCTTCGCTAGCCGGACCTGCAGCGTCTTTCCGGCGTCCGCCACGGAGACGGTTTTCTTCTCGAAGTCGAACAGGATCACCGGGTGAACGCTTGGACGGGGCACTTCCTAAGTATGGCGTAGGTTCGCCGCGTAAGCGAGCATCCACGGTACAACATTGTACCGATCCCACATGACGTCAGGCGACCTCAGAGCATCCGGCGCCGCTAAAACAAGCCGTTCCTGCCCGGGGCAAACGCGGCAGGCTAGAAGCGCTGGCTCTAACTTCAGCCTGTAGTAGGCGCGCCCAGGGGAGGCGGCCCTCCCGCAACACGATCGCAGACCTCGAGCGCTCCTGAGGGGCGAGCAACTCGGGCGGCGCGGTCGCGTGGGCGCGCCCAGGGCGAAGTTCGCTGCCGACTCGCGCTCCCCTCGTCCTGACTTCGCCTGAGAGGCTACGGTTGTAGACGGGGCTGAGGGGACTCAGTCCTTCAGAGCGCGCTTCCGGCGGCTGGCGGCCCTCCGCCGGAGGCGCAGCTGTCCCCGACCCGTAAGCGCGGTGGCCTCTTCGCCGGAGGACGTCGCTTCTAGAAGCGGCCCCGGCCGAAGTAGCCGAGCACGATCAGGACGAGCAGCACGATCAGGATGATGTAGAGGATGTTCATGCGTCTCCTTCGTTCGGGTTCGTCGTGTCTGCCGTTCGTGCCCGAACGCGACGGACGCTGAACCTCACTCCAAAGCAATAAGATCGCCGGATGGCTGAAGGGGGCTTCCGGCTCGGGACGACGGTCGACGGCGACCCGTTCGTCCTCGACCCGCGCGACCTGACGACGCACGGGGTCATCGTCGGCATGACCGGCTCGGGCAAGACCGGTCTCGGGATCGTGCTGCTCGAGGAGGCGCTCTCCGCGGGCGTGCCCGCGCTCGTGCTCGACCCGAAGGGCGACATGGGCAACCTCCTGCTCACGTTCCCCGACCTCGCCGCGGAGAGCTTCCGTCCGTGGGTGAACGAGTCCGACGCGCGAGCCGCCGGGCTCTCCGTCGAGGAGTTCGCCGCGAAGACCGCCGCAGACTGGAAGGAAGGCCTCGCCCAGGCCGGCATCGGGCCCGAGCGCATCCAGGCGCTCCGGGACTCCGCCGAGCTGACGGTGTACACGCCGGGCTCGAACGCCGGCGTCCCGCTCAACCTCATCGGCTCGCTGAAGGCTCCCTCGCTCCCGTGGGAGACCGAAGCCGAGATGCTGCGGGACGAGATCGAGGGGACGGTGTCGAGCCTGCTCGGGCTGGTCGGCGTCCACGCCGATCCGCTCGCGAGCCGCGAGCACGTCCTCCTCTCCAATCTGGTGGAGCACGCCTGGCGCGCGGGCCGCGATCTCGATCTCGGGTCGTTGATCGGGGACATCCAGCGTCCTCCGCTCCGCAAGCTCGGCGTGTTCGAGGTGGAGGCCTTCTTCCCGGCGAAAGAGCGGGAGGAGCTCGCGCTCAAGCTGAACGGGCTCGTCGCGTCGCCGAGCTTCGCCTCCTGGGGCACCGGCGCGCCGCTCGACCCCGCCGTGCTCCTCGGCGAGCCCGGTGGCCGCGGAGCGGCCCCTTCAGGGGTCTTCGCGCGCTCGGAATCCGCTTCCGTGGATTCCGAGCCTGCGCAGAAAAATCGTGGGGCGATCGTCTATCTCGCGCACCTCTCGGAGGAGGAGCGCCAGTTCGTCGTCACGCTCGTCCTGTCGAAGGTCGTGACGTGGATGCGGGGCCTGTCCGGCACGACGGATCTCCGCGCGCTCGTCTACATGGACGAGGTCGTCGGGTTTGCTCCGCCGACGGCGGCTCCGCCCTCCAAGAAGCCAATCCTGACACTGCTCAAGCAGGGGCGGGCCTTCGGGGTCGGCACCGTCCTCGCTACGCAGAATCCGGTCGACCTCGACTACAAGGCGATGTCGAACGCCGGCAGCTGGCTCGTCGGCCGCCTGCAGACCGAGCGGGACAAGGAGCGCGTGCTCGAGGGCCTGCGCAGCGCGGCGGGAGACACGGACGTCGGCGAGCTCGCGAAAGCGATCGGCGGGCTCGAGAAGCGGCAGTTCCTGCTCGTCAGCGCGCACGAGCCGAAGCCGGTGCTCTTCTCGACGCGCTGGGCGATGTCATATCTCCGCGGGCCGCTGACGAAGGAGCAGATCGCGACCTTGATGCAGGGAGCCCGGCCGCCGGCGGCCTCTCCGGCGCCTACCGCGGAGATCCCCGCCGACGCCACACCCGTCGCGCCCCCGGTCGCTCCGGGCGTCCGCGTCCACCATGCCGATCCGGCAGCGCCCTGGCTGGCCCAGGTCGGAGGCGTCCCGGGCGGGCCACGTCTGCGGGCGTTCCTCGCAGCCCGCGTGAACCTGCGCTTCGACGATGCGAAGGCGGGTGTGGACGCGACGGAGGAGTGGGAGGCGCTCTACGGGCCGCTCGACACCGGCCTCGAGCTCGGGAGCGAGACCGGGGTGGATTTCGACGAGCGCGACTTTGGACCCGACGCGCCTGCCGGTGCGACCTATGTCCTCCCCGCCGCGCCCATCGGCGAGGAGAGCTTCTTCCGGCAGGCGCAGACGGCGATCCAGCAGCGGCTCGTCGACGCGCGCACCCTGCAGGTGTTCCGGAACCCCACGCTCAAGCTCTACTCCAGACCAGGGGAGACGGAGGAGGAGTTCGCGGCGCGCGCGGACGAGGCCGCCCAGGCGCGCGCGGACGAGGAAGCCGCGCGGATCCGCGACCGGCTCGAGGCGAAGCGGGAGCGGCTCGAAGCCGCGCTCGCGGCGACGCGGCGCCGAGCCGAAGAGCTGCAGACCGAGCAGAAGTCCCGCTGGACGACGGAGCTGATCGCGGGTGCCGGCACCGTCATCGGCGTGCTGCTGGGAGGCCGGGGCAGCGCGCGCACGATCGCCCGCGCCGGCCGGGCGGTGGGCACGGCGGCGAGCAGGCGCGGCATGTCCG
>JACDAN010000037.1 GCA_013695385.1 Actinomycetota bacterium
ACCCGTAGCCGACGAAGAACTCGTCAGGGACGGTGAAGCCGACGTAGCGCACCGGAATGTCTTCGACCATTCGACGGTAGGGGCGGTCGAGGAGAGTCACCGCGGCGAGCGAGCGCGGGTTGCGCAGCGCGAGCGTCTTCGCGAGGTAGTTCAGGGTCAACCCGGTATCGACGACGTCCTCGACGAGCAGGACGTCGCGGTCGGTGATGCTCATGCTCAGATCCTTCAGGAGTCGCACCCGGCCGCCGCCGCCGCCGTTTCCCTCGTAGCGGGCGAGCTCGACGAAGTCGAGGTTGTGAGCGATGGCCACGGCGCGCGAGAGGTCGGAGAGAAAGACGATCGCCGTGGTCAGCGAACCGACGAGGATCGGCTCGCGGCCCTCGTAGTCCGTGGCGATCTGAGCTCCCAGCTCGGCGACGCGGGCCCGGATCTCCCCGGCGGAGAGATAGACGTCCCCGATCCTGGGATCCGTGATTACGACGCCAGATCCAGTCGGTATCGCTGCGCCAGGCGCTCGATGTCGCGCCGGTAGAAGAGCTTGATGTTGACGTCCGGGTAGCGCTCTCGGAGCTTCCGCAGCTTGCGGTTCTTCCGCGTGACGAGCGATTGCTTCATCACGGTCAGCTCGATGTACAGGTCCTGCTCGGGCAAATAGAGGTCGGGTGCGAACCCTTCGACGACCCGGCCGTCGGCGTCTTCCTCGAGAACGAACGTGCGCGGCTCGTACTCCCAGGGGATTCCGTAGTAGTCGAGGAGCTTCGCGCACTCGAGTTCGACCTCGTTCGCGAAGCGGGGTGGCTCCTTCCCACGATATGCCTGGAAAGCGGGGAGTTTTACGACCACCTGGGGCCGAGGATAGCAACGGCTTCGGACGCGGCCTGCCCGGGGACTACGCCCTACACTGGGAGCATGCCGGCCCCCGGGGAGTCCCTCACAATCGCGCACCTCTCGGACATTCACTGTGGAGGTCCCGACTTCGTACCGAGCCTGATGGAGCGGGCGATCGCCGAGATCAACGAGCTCCAGCCCGACCTCGTGATCTGCTCGGGCGACCTGACGACTTTCGGGTTCAAGCAGGAGTACCTGATTGCCCGGGGCTACCTCGATCGCCTCGACTGCGAGCGGTTCGTCGTGATCCCTGGAAATCACGATTCCCGAAACGTCGGCTACATCCACTTCGAGGAGTTCTTCGGCGAGCGCCACTCCGTGCTGCGCGCAGAGGGAGTCACGGTCGTCGCGGTGGACTCGAGCGAACCTGATCTCGACCACGGCCAGATCGGCCGTGGTCGCTACTCGTGGATCGAGGAGCAGTTCGCCGGGCCTGCCGATCTCCGGATCTTCGTGATGCACCACCACCTCCTTCCCGTTCCCGGAACCGGACGGGAGCGCAACGTCGTCTACGACGCGGGCGACGTGATCGAGTGCCTTCAGGGCTGCGGCGTCGATCTCGTGCTCTCGGGCCACAAGCACGTGCCCTATGCGTGGCGCCTCGAGGACATGTTCGTCGTCAACACCGGCACCGTGTCGTCCACGCGCCTCCGTGGCAACACGAGACCCTGTTACAACGTAATCGAGGTCGTCGGGAAGCACGTGGACGTGTGGCGGAAGTACCCCTTTCACGGCCAGGAGCGGATCATCCAGTTCTCGCTCGAGACGCGCGCCTTCGAGAAGTACACGGCGCGGATCGAGGGCGAGGTGACCATCCGATGAGAGCTCTCGCCTTGATCGATGGTGAGCATTACGCGCCGGTCGTGGCCGACGCGCTGAAGGAGGTACCGCACGAGGTGGTCGGCGCGCTGCTCGTCGGTGGAACCGAGAAGCTCAAGGGCGAGGACGAGTACGGCGTCGACGTTGCGGAGGGCTTCGACGACGCGCTCGAACGGTTCGATCCCGAGGTCGCCGTCGACCTCTCCGACGAGCCGGTCCTCGGGCCGCGTGAGCGCTTTCGCCTCGCGAGCCGGTTCCTTGCGCGGGGCGTCGCCTACGAGGGAGCCGACTTCGCGCTGCAGGTGCCGGCCTACGAAGAGTTCGACCTGCCGTCGCTCGCCGTGATCGGGACGGGGAAGCGGCTCGGGAAGACCGCTGTCACCGGGTACGTCGCACGCCTGCTCTCGGAAGACCACGATCTCGTCGTGGTCTCGATGGGCCGCGGTGGGCCTGCCGAGCCTCAGGTCGCCGACGTGCAGCCGACCGTCGAGGATTTGCTCGAGCTCTCCCGCTCTGGGGCGCACGCCGCGTCGGACTACCTCGAGACCGCGGCGCTCTCAGGCGTCCCCACGATCGGATGCAGGCGGTGCGGGGGAGGCCTTGCCGGCGTCCCATGGACGACGAACCTCTCCGACGGGATGCAGGAAGCGCTCCGCCGCAGCCCGGAGCTCGTGCTCTTCGACGGCAGCGGCGCCGCCATCCCGCCCGTGGCAGCGCGCAAGCGGATCCTCGTCGCCGGTGCCCGGCAACCCACCGATCTCGTCGTCGGGTACCTGAACGCCTACCGGATCCTCGTCTCGGATCTCGTGATCCTCACGATGGCCGAAGAGGGCAGCCACCACCGGGAGCTCGCGGAGGCAATCCGCGAGGTGAAGGACATCCCCGTCGTCTCGACCGTCCTGAGGCCGAGGCCGGTCGAGAGGATTGCCGACAAGCGGGTCGCGTTCTTTACCACCGCCGACGAGTCTGCCTCCGATCTGCTCGGACGGCATCTGCGGCAGGAGCACGGTGCCTCCGACGTGACGGTCTCGTGCAACCTCTCCCGACGGGACGAGCTCCGAGCCGACCTCGAGCGGGCCGACGCCGAGATCTATCTGGTGGAGATCAAGGCAGCCGCGATCGACGTCGTCTGCGAGGCGGCGAGCGAGAACGGGAGGCAGGTGGTGTTCGCGGACAACGACGTGCTTCCGCTCGAGGGTCAGCCCGACCTCGACGGTGCGATCAGGGCTCTTGCGGAGGCGGCCCGCGAGGCTCCCCAGGCGGTGGGCACGTGAGCGAGCGGCGCCATACCGACCCACTCCCGCTCGGAACAGATGAGCATCCGTACTCGAAGGGGCTCATGTCGCGTGCGCTGATGCGCTCCGGCGTCCCGGTCGACCGCGCCTACGAGCTGGCTCGGCGCATCGAGCAGGATCTCGCGGCGCGCGGAGAGCGGACCGCCGACATGGACAGGATCCAGGAGCTCGCCGCCGACGTGCTGGGAGAGGGGGACGGTGGGCTCGCCGTCGGGCGGCTGAGGCGTCTGCAGGAGCTCGACAAGCTCGATCTTCCGATCATCGTGCTCATCGGCGGGGCGACCGGCACGGGGAAGTCGACCGTGGCCGCCGAGGTCGCCTACCGACTCGGGATCACGCGCGTCACTTCAACCGACTTCGTGCGCCAGACGATGCGCGCCTTCTTCACCCCCGACTTCCTCCCGGCCATCCACTACTCGAGCTTCGACGCCGGCCGGGCTCTGCCGTCGGCGCAGGAGGAGGAGGTCGACCCGCTGCTCCACGGCTTCCTCGAGCAGACGCGCCACGTCCTGATCGGCGTCCAGGCTGCCATCGAGCGCTCGCTCGAAGAAGGCTGGTCGATGATCCTGGAGGGCGTCCACCTCGTTCCCGGGCTCCTGCCGCGTGCGGTCGAGGGCGCACTCGTCGTGGAATGTGTGGTCTCGATCGAGAACGAGGAGGCGCATGCGAATCACTTCTGGATTCGCGATGCCGCCTCGGAGGGAGTCCGTCCCCTCGACAAGTACCTCGAGCGCCTCGGCGACATCAGGTACATCCAGGACTACATCGTCGAGCGCGCTCAGCTCGAAGGTGTCCCCGTCGTCCAGAACTCGGAGCGCGAGAAGGCGGTCGGCGCGGTGATGGAGCTCGTGCTGGCCGCAGCCGACCGGTTCCAGAAGGTCTCGGCATGACCGACGTCGCGGCTCGCCCCGAGGGCGCCGGCGCCGGCGGCGAAGGCATCGTGCGAAACTGTCTATGCGAGAACTTCGCCCGCTCGACGGAGCGAGCTGCACTCGCGAGCGCCCGCTGGCTGGGTCGAGCAGACGAGGTTGCCGCGCAGGAGGCCGCGTCGTCCGGGATGCTCGACGCCCTCCAGAAGCTTCCGATCGACGGCACGGTCATGATCGGCGCCGCAGGCGCCGGCGAGGAGCTCCAGGCCGGCGAGAAGGTCGGTTCGGGTGGGGAGGAGGTCGTGCTCGCCGTCGACCCGCTCGAGGGGAGCGGGATCGTCGCGCGGGGAGGGAGTGGGGCGATGTCGATGATCGCCGTCGGCGAGCCTGGATCGCTGCAGACCCTCCCGGACATGTACATGCGCAAGATGGCCGTCGGGCCCGTGGCGAGGGGGACGATCGACCTTCGTCGGCCGGTCGGCGAGAACATCGAGGCGATCGCGGAGGCGTTCGGGCGGCGTGTCGGGGACGTCACCACGATCGTGCTCGAGCGGCCGCGACACCACGATCTGATCGAGGAGATCCGCGCCGCAGGCGCCCGGATCAAGCTGATCCAGGACGGCGACGTGACCGCATCGATCTCGGCGGCCATCCGTGGAACGAACGACCACCTGGCGATCGGCATCGGCGGCACGAGGCAAGCGGTCCTCGCGGCGGCGGCCCTTCGGTGCCTCGGCGGGGATCTCCAGGCCCAGCTCTGGCCGGTGACGCGGCGCGAGATCGAGGAGGCGGGCGAGCAGGGGGTCGAAGACATCGAGCGGGTGTTCACCACCGACGACCTCGCGCCGCAGGACGCGATCGTCTGCGCGACCGGGGTCTCGAACAGCGATCTCCTTCGCGGGGTCCGTTTTCGCGCCGACAGCGCCTGGACGCACACGCTCGTGATGTGCATGCGCTGCAACTGGGTCCGGTTCACCGAGGGGATCCACTTCTTCCAGCGCGACCGCCGCGAGGAGGTTCGCTTGCCCGGCTTTTAGCCGGGCGCGCTCCCTCCCGCTTCGCGGAAGTCTTGCGACTTTCCGCGACCTTCTGGAAGCCGGGCGGCGCTTTCGCGCCGCGCGGCGCGATCTTGCTCTGCGAGGGGATCCACCCGGATTACCCTCAGGCGAAACGGGCTGAGCCCGTTTCGCGGCGGCTTGTGGCGCTACCCTGCCAGCGTGGCTACGCGAGAAGAGGTCGTCGAGGCACTACGCCAGGTCGAGGATCCCGAGCTCGGGATGGACATCGTCGATCTCGGGTTGATGTACGACGTTGAGATCGACGGGCCGAAGGTGAAGGTGATCTACTCGCTGACCTCGATGGGCTGCCCGGTCGGGCCGATGATCCAGGAGCAGATCGCCGAGGTCACACGCGCGGTCCCCGGCGTCGAGGAAGTCGAGACCGAGTTGACCTGGGATCCTCCCTGGTCGCCCGAGAAGATGTCCGACGACGCCAAGTTCATCCTCGGCTTCGGCTAGGCGTTCTCTGGCCGGCGGCGGCGCCCGCCGGGCTGGCGCCGGCCGCGTGACGTCCCGAGGAGCTGCCTAGCTTCGCGGAAAGGAAAGAGCGGGGCCGAAGCCCCGCTCTCGATATCTGAACGACTCGCGCTAGCGCGCGGGCGAGGTCGTGCTGGCCGTCCCGCCTCCCCGGTACTCTCGTTCGATTCGCTCGAGCTCCTCCTCGGTACCCTGGCGCACCGGCCCCTTGAACCACTTGTGGGCCGACAGCACGTACCACCCACCGAAGAGCAGGAGCGCCGCGCCGACGAGGATCGGAGCGTAGTTCAGTGCCTCCCACGTGAACTCGTCCTCCCACGGGACGCTCGCCTTGTAGGGCGGCAGAAGGAAGATCAACGTGATGAACGCGACCCAGACGATCGCGACCAGGTCGATCCACTTGTAGTGCGCGCCCAGGCTCCACGCGCCCGGCTCGAAGCGGTCGCCGAGCCGGAAGCGGAGGATCACCGGGAGGATGAACGCGATGTAGAGGCCGATCACGGCGATTCCGGTGCCCACGAGGTACCCGACGAGGTAGTTCCAGTACGCCGGAACCATCACGAGCGCCGAGAGCACGACGATGGCGAGCACCGCGGTCTGAGGCACCCGGTTCTTCCCGACTTGTCGCCAGAGCCGATGACCAGGGACCGCGCCGTCCCGCGAAAACGCGAAGAGCATCCGCGAGGCGGACGTGATCGAGGCGGTCACGCAGAAGAACTGCGCGATCACGCAGATGAAGAGCAGGAACTCAGCCCATCCCTGGCCCATCGATTCCGCCCAGCTCCAGGGAACGAGGAACGCGATGTTGTCGATTGCTCCCTGCGTGCTCGGGATCGCCAGGGTGACGGCGAGGAGCAGGATGAACCCGAAGACGACCGAGACGACCACGGACATGTACATCCCGATCGCCGCCGAGCGCGACGCATTCCGCGTCTCCTCGGCCAGGTGGGCCGAGGCGTCGAAGCCGGTGATCGTGTACTGGGCCATCAGGAGGCCGGTCAGGAACACGTAGATGAAGAGGAAGCTGCCGAAGTTCTCGTTTCCCGCGCCGAACCCGGTCGCGTTCACGGTCTCGCCGAAGGCATATCCCAGCGATTGGTGTTTGTCGGGGACGAGCAGCAGGATTCCGACGATGACGAGCACGCCGACGATGTGCCAGTAGGCGGAGATCCTGTTCAGGAGCGACGTGATGCTGACGTGCATCAAGTTGAGGACCGCCGCCGCCGCGAGGAAGATCGCGTAGAGGAGGTAGATGTATTCCTTCTCGTTCGGGTAGTCGAACCAGAAGTTCAGGAGCGCGGTTCCGAACGTGGCGAGCCCGTATCCGATTGCCGCAGTCACGGCGATCTGGCCGATCAGGTTGAACCAGCCCGTGAACCAGCCCCAGGCCGGGCTTCCGAGCTTTGACGCCCAATAGTAGAGGCCGCCCGCAGTCGGGTACGCGGAGGCGATCTCCGCCATTGCGAGCGCGACGATCGTGCTCATCGCACCGACGAGGAGCCACCCCCATGTCACGGCGACGGGTCCCCCTTGCCCGAACGCGATGTAGTACGAGGTCAAGCAGCCGGCGAGGATCGAGATGATCGTGAAGGAGATGGCGAAGTTCTCGAACCCGCCCATCCCTCGAAACAGCACTTGCGCATACCCCAGCCGGTGGAGCATGCCTTCGTCGTCGTGCCCTCCGCGTGTCTCAGCCGTAGGTTCCGTGCTCACTGGAGCCTCCGTTCTTTGATGCCGTGTAGCGGCAATTGACCCACCTTTGTGGGGTCCATGTCAATTCGCTACGCGCGAACCCGTTCGCTCTTCGGGTCGTACAGCGGCTCTGCGGCGATCGCGCCGGGGATCCACTCGCCAAAGATCTCCACCTCCACCGGTTGCCCAACCTCCGCGTTTGCAGCGGGAACGTAGGCGTACGCAATCGATTTCTCGACCGTGTAGCCGTAGCCGCCGCTCGTGACGCGCCCGACCAAGTCGCCGTCGATTCGAACCGACTCGGAGCCCAGTGCGACCGACCGGGGGTCCTCCAGAGCGATGCAGACGAGGCGGCGCTCCGGCTCCCGTTTCTCGACCAGCGCGTCGCGGCCGATGAAGTCACCCTTGTCGAGCTTGACCGCGAAGCCGAGTCCGGCCTCCCACGGCGTGTCCTCGGGCGTGATGTCGGCACCCCAGACGCGGTAGCCCTTCTCGAGGCGGCAGGAGTCGATCGCCTTGTAGCCGCCGGCCAGCAGGCCGTGCTCCCGGCCCGCCTCCCAGATCGTGTCCCAGAGGCGGAGGCCGAACTCGGTCGGGCAATAGAGCTCCCAGCCGAGCTCGCCGACGTACGTGACGCGCAGCGCCAGGCAGGGAACCGAGCCGACAGCAAGCTCGCGGGCTCGCATGTACGGGAAATCCAGCGGCCCCGTCAGCGGCTCGAGGATCTCACGCGACTTCGGCCCCCAGATCCCGAGGCAGGCGAGCTGGGACGTCAGATTCTCGACGCGCACGGAGCCGTCCTCAGGCGCGTGCGACCGGATCCAGGCCAGGTCGTGCTGGCCGAACGCCGTCCCCGTGACGATTCGGAACCTGTCCTCCGCGAGCCTCGTGACCGTGAAGTCGCACTCGATGCCTCCGCGCTCGTTGAGCATCGACGTGTAGGTGATCGCGCCGACCTCACGGGCGACCTTGTTGTCGCACAGCCGCTCGAGAAACTCTGCAGCTCCTTCCCCCGACACCTCGATCTTCGCGAAGGACGTCTCGTCGAAGATCGCGGCCGCCTCGCGGGTGGCGCGGTGCTCGACGCCGATCGCCGGCGACCAGAGCCGGCCGGCCCAGCC
>JACDAN010000038.1 GCA_013695385.1 Actinomycetota bacterium
GGGGGCCCCACTTCAGCGAGCTAGCGACGCACTCGTACGGTGTTCCCGCTCCGGATGTTGAACGCCGGAGCGATCGTCACCGCCGTGCACCGAGGCGCGAGCGTCGGTGTGCATCCCTGCGCGGTGACGTCCCGGTCCGGCACCGAGGTGCTGGCCCGGAAGAACGTCGTCCTGTAGCGCAAGCGAACCGTTGCCGTCGCGCAGCCACGGGCGTTCGTGGTCGCTCGCGCGACGCGGGCCGTCCGGCCGGCGGTCCGCCCGGCCAGAATGCTGACGCGAAGGCCGCGGATGGGCTGCCCGGCCTCGCTCACACAAGCTGTTACGCGGGCGAGCCGGAGCTTTCCGCGCCTGACCTTCTTCGCCGACACCCTGAACTGCACGGGCAGCCGTGTGATCGACATGCTCTGCGCGGCGTTGCCCGGATTGAGGTTGGCCGTTCCCACCGCGTAGGGCACGAACTGGCCCTGCCACGCATACGAGCCGCGCGTGGTCGGGTTGCTGAAGACGCCGTTGACGGAGAACGCTGCGACGATCAGCGATGCGCCTGCGGCCGCCCCCTGCGGTGGTGCCACGTACGGCGACGCGAGGCAGATGCGGATTTTCGCCGAGGCGAACGCCGCCTCTGGACCCGCCGTGACTCTGTCGACGTAGATCGGGATCCGCAGCGGGTTCCCCGCGAGCGTCGACTCGATCAGCCACACGGCCTCGTGAAGACCGGGTGAGCACGGGTTGGTGACATAGCTGGCCGGGTTCTGCGCGGTCACCGTGCCGGTGATCTCGACCCGAGCGCCGCCGAGCGCGCCTACCTTCACGACGGCATCGAGATCGCCGATCTTCGTGCCGGCCGCCTGATTGAGGACGACGCTGTACCCGAGCGGTGAGTAGATCGTGATCACGCCCGTGGCGTCGTCGTTCTGATCCTGACCGACCCCGATGACAACGGGACCGGCGGTGCTGAGGCCGTGCTTCGTACCGGCAACGAGCAACGACGGGTTGTACGCCGCGAACGCGGTGCCCCCAAAGGTGAGCGTAAGGACGCAGACCAACGAGGACAGGATGAAACGTGCTGTTGAAGTCAAAAGACCCCCCTTTCTGAGAGGGTAAGACGCTGATTTCGCCGCTCAGTTGCCGGAGTGTTCCCGGCCGGAGCCGCGAGCAATCCTCGCAGACCGGGCTAGCGCGCGGCGACCAGGCGCCCGAACGGCACCCAGTTGCCGTCGCGGCTATACCGAAAGAGCTTCGCCTTCGAGATCGGAAACGTGTTCCGCGGCGAGGTCTGGACGGTGATCCCGGGAAGGAGGAACGGGTTGTCGGCCTGATTCATGTGCGTGACGGCGCGCTGGAGGCCGGCCCGTGTGAGTTTTCGGCCCGCCTTCCGCAATGCGTGGACCATCGAGTGGGCGACCGCCATCCCGTAGTAGTGGTAGACGTCGCTCGTCTTGGAGCCCGGCAAGTGGCGGCGCATGATCTGCCGGTAGAGGCGGATCGCGGGATCGCGGGCCCAGGTCTTGGAGGTGGGATCCTTCAGGTAGCCCATGCTGATCGATCCGGCCGTCGCCGCCGGGCTCGTGTTGAAGCGGATCACGCGCATGATCGACGGCTCGATCGACACGGAGCTGATGAACGTCCGCGGGCGCCAGCCCTGCCGGTGCGCGCCGATGGACGCCTGGATCGCGAAGCCGGGCGTGGCGAAGAGCATGAACGTGTTCGCTCCGGCGCGCTTCAGCTGGGAGATCTGGGACGCGACGTCTGCGTCCGTGGTGTCGTAGCTGCGGACGGCGACGATCCGGCTGACTCGACGGCCGAGCCCCCGTCGGAGCCCGGCGGTGAGGTCCTTGCCGTAGTCGGTGTTCTCGAACAGGACGCCGATTCGCGCACGCGGCATCGAGCCGGCGATGTACCTCCCGTACACCGACCCTTCGCCGAAGAAGCTCGGCAGGTAGCCCATCGACCACGGGTAGCGCGACCGCTCCCGGTCGAACGTGCTGGCGCCGGTCCCGATGAAGACATGCGGGACGCGAACCTGGTTCAGGTAGGGGCGGACGGCGATCGCGTGCTCCGTTCCGATCGAGTTGAAGATCGCGAAGACGCGATCCTGCTGGACGAGCCGCCGTGTTTCGTCAACGGTTCGGTTGACCTCGAAGCCGTCGTCGACGTAGCGGTAGCGGATCTTCCGGCCGAAGACGCCCCCTCGGGCGTTGACGTGATCGAAGTACGCGCGGGCGCCCGGAGCGACCGAGGCGAAGGCTGCGGCCGGGCCCGTCAGCGGGACGGTGCCGCCGAGGAGGATCGAGTCGGAGGTGACGCCGGGGTCGGCGGTCGATCCGGCGTGCGCTCCGGAAAGCACGACAGCGAAGCTCGCGACGAGCGCGGCTCCCAGGGCGAGCCTCACCTGGAGATGGGGCTTCGCAGAATCGGCAGAACGATCTTCGCCTCGCCGATCGAGAGCTTCGATTCGCTCGGAGCGCTCACGAGGTAGAGCAGGTTGGCCGGGTTCTGGGCGGTGGAGGAGCCCGCGAGTGTCAGGCGCAGCCGGGAGCCGCGAGGAATCGTCGTCGCCTGGCTCAACAGCCGAATCGTCACGAGGCGGGACGGAATGCCGAGGGTGGTGGTCAACGCTCCGCCCTCGCTGACGACGATCTCCTGCCCGCCCGGCGTTAGCGCCGAAAGCACGGCGACGAGATGGGGCCAGCGCGTCGGCGTCGAGAGCCTCACCGAGACGAGGCCTTGACCAAAGGTCTCATTGAGCCTCCGGGTCGGGGCGGTCGTTCGAATGACCTCTCCGAGCCCCGTGATCGTCCTACGCCCCTTGAACGTGAGCCGGAGAACCTTCCGGGCGGGCAGTGACGCTCCCTGGTAGGTCTTCGGCCGCCAGGGATCCGGCGCGAGCTCGACCCGGGGGCGGGTGTCGATCCCGTTCTGCTCGCCCTTCAGGTACCGATCGAACCAGAGCCGCACCTGCGCGAGGTAGTACCCCTGCTCGCCGACGGGGTTCGCGGCGGGCGCGTGCCCGAGATCCCCGAGGTAGAGCCGCTTCGGCCCGCGCAGCCTACCGAATGCGTTCAGCGCCTCGCTCATGTCGAACGCGTAGTCGCGGCGGCCCTGAACCAGGAAGACCGGCGTCCGGATCTTGCCGAGGTCGGCGCGAACGGAGCGGGCGGCGGCGAACTCGCGCGTCTTCTCGACGTTACGCGACAGGAGCGCGTCGTCCCTGACGACTCGGATGTCCGGATGCCATCGTTCGGGCGGAAGCAAATTGTAGAAGTAGGCAATCAGGCCGGTCTTCGCAAGGCCCTGGGGAAGCAGCGAGTCGTAGAGGCTCGTCCACGTCGTCACCGGCACTGCGGCGGCGAGTCGCGTGCCAGGGGCCGTCAGGAGCTTCCAGACGGAGCCCCCGCCCAGAGAGACCCCGAACGCGCCCACCTTCACGTCGCTGACTCCGGGGCGGAGGCGGAACCAGGAGAGCGCCGAGGCGTAGTCGGCAACTTCGCGAGGCCCGACGAGGGAGGACTGGCCTCCGGAGCTGCCATGGCCCCGGGCGTCCACCGTCAAGACCGCGTAGCCGTAGGGCACGAGATGTGCCTCGGCGACCGCGTTCATCGAGCTCCGGTTTCCGCCCAGGCCGTGCAGCATCAGAACGGCGGGCCAGCCGCCCGCCGGCGGCGCTCCATCAGGGGTGTACAGCGTCGCTGCGAGCGAGACGCCGTCGCCCATGAGGAGCGAATGCTCGGTTCTCGCGAACGCGTGGGCGGGGGCGGCCGAGAGAGCCAGCACGAGCAGCACGAGCAGGAAAAGACGGCGACCCACGACGAAAAAGGGTAGACGGACCTGGAGGCTTCCTACAATCGCCCTGTGGATACGCGGCCAATCGGCGTGTTCGACTCCGGCATGGGGGGCCTTACCGTCCTGCACGAGTGCCTGGTGACGATGCCCCACGAGGACTTCGTCTACCTGGGTGACGGCGCCAGGCTTCCGTATGGGCCGAGGCCGCTCGACGAGATTCGCCGCTTCTCGCTGGAGATCGCCGGCTACCTCGAGGCACAGGGCGTGAAGCTCATCCTCGTCGCCTGCAACGCCGCGACCTCTGCGGCTCTGCCGGAGCTACAGGAGCGGATCGCCGTGCCCGTCGTGGGCGTGATCACGCCGGAGGCGCATGCTGCCGTTCAGACGACGCGCAACCGGCAGATCGGGCTGATGGCGACCGAGGCGACGGTCGCCGCTGGTCGGTACGCGGACCTCGTTCGCACGCTGGATGCGGGCGCCCGGCTCGTCCCGGTCGCCTGCCCCCGTCTCGTCCCGCTGATCGAGGGCGACGAGCCCTTCGGCGCCGAGACGACCCAGGCGGTGCGGGAGTATGCGCAGCCTCTCAAGGACGCAGGGATCGACACCGTGATCCTCGGCTGCACGCACTACCCCCTGATCCGGCCGATCTTTCAACGCGTCTTCGGCCGCGACGTGGCGCTTGTGTTCTCGGCCGAGGAGACCGCGCGCGAGGTGGCGGAGACGCTTGCCCGGAAGGGAATCGAGAACGACGCGGTGCGCGAGGGGAGTTACCGGTTCCTGACCACGGGGGACACCGGGCGGTTCCGTGAGCTCGGAGCTCGATTCCTGCAGCTTCCGCTCGAAGGCGTCGAGCATGTCGAGATCTCCGAGCTCGAGGCGGCGGCGGCATGAGGGCTGACGGGCGCCGGGCGGACCAGCTGCGTCCTGTCGAGATCCTCGTCGACTACCTCGAGCAGCCACAGGGGTCGGCGCTCATCTCCTGCGGCCGCACGCGAGTCCTCTGCACGGCGTCGATCGACGAGAGCGTCCCACGTTGGATGAAGGGCGCCGGGCGCGGTTGGATGACCGCGGAGTACGGGCTGCTGCCGGCGTCGACCGGTGAGCGCACCCAGCGGGAGGCCAGCGCCGGCAAGCAGAAGGGCCGAACGGTCGAGATCCAGCGGCTGATCGGCCGCTCCATTCGGGCCGTCACCGATCTCGAGGCGCTCGGCGAGCGGACGCTCTGGCTCGATTGCGACGTCTTGCAGGCCGACGGTGGGACGAGGTGCGCGGCGATCTCGGGCGCCTACGTCGCCGCACGGCGGGCGCTCGACCGGCTCGGCCTCGGCAAGGCGCTGACCGACTCCGTCGCAGGCGTCTCGCTCGGGATCGTCGGCGGCGAGCCGCTGCTCGACCTCGACTACTCGGAGGATTCGCGCGCCGACGTCGACGTGAACGTCGTCATGAGCGGTGACGGACGCCTGATCGAGGTGCAGGCGACGGCGGAGGGTGAGCGGTACTCACGCGACGAGCTCGACGTCCTGCTCGATCTGGCGGCCGAGGGCATCGAGAGGATCGGTGAGACGCAGAGGCAGGCGGTGGAGACGGTTCTCCCCGGATGAGGGCCTCCCTCGCTTCGAAGAACGAGGGAAAGCTGCGCGAGCTCCGCCGTTCGCTGCCGGACTGGGAGATCGAGCTCCTCGAAGCCGGCGACTACCCGCCCGAGACGGGCACGACGTACTACGAGAACGCCTTTGGGAAAGCCGAGTTCGGCCGGGGGGTGGAGCCGCGCCGCTGGATCCTCGGGGAGGACTCAGGTCTGGAGGTCGACGGTTTGGACGGCCGGCCCGGTGTCGAGTCGGCGCGGTTCGCGCGCGGCGAGCATGCCGCGCGGCTTCTGGCGGAGCTGGACGCCGTCGGCGGAGACGGACGTCGCGCGCGCTACGTCTGCGAGCTGGTCGCGCTCTCGCCGGACGGAGAGGAGTTGCGCGGCACAGGCGTCCTCGAGGGCCGCATCGCCGGGGCCTCGAGCGGAACGGGCGGCTTCGGCTTCGACCCGATCTTCATCCCGGAGGGCGAAAGCCGCACGGTCGCCGAGCTCGGCGACGAGTGGAAGGCCGAGAACTCCCACCGCGCCCGCGCCGCGCGCGCCCTTCGCGAGGCGTTCAACCGCTAGTAACAGTCTGTTACTAAGGCCTCGAAGGGCGTCGGCTAGCGGCCGCCCAGGGTTAGTAACACTCTGTTACTTGCCAGGGCAGCGCCGCCGCGGAACGGACTCCGCCCGTTCCGCTCGTGGGCTGACTCCTGCCACCGTCTTCGGGTTCCCGTGCGCGCCGCGCGCCGCGTTGGCGG
>JACDAN010000070.1 GCA_013695385.1 Actinomycetota bacterium
GCGCCGCGCAGGCGGCGCACGCCGGCGATGCTCGCGGCGACACCGGCGCCGAAGGTCGCGAGGAGGAGCGCGAGCCCGACGATCCCCGTCTCCGCCAGGAACTGGACCGGGAGGCTGTGCGGCTCAACGACGACGATGATGTTCCGGCGAAACGGCCTCCGGGCGACGTCGAATGCTCCCGCCCCGGCGCCGGCGGCAGGGTCACGCTTGAACACGTCCCACGACTCGACCCACCAGTCCCACCGGCTGTTCGAGCTCAACTTGCCGAACCGTGCGGCGGTGCTGGCGTCCCCGACCGTCGGGCTCGTGAACTCGTCGACGCCGCGCCGCGCCCACCCTGCGGGGTCGCCGCCGTTGACGACCAGCACTGCGACCACGGCGACGACCGCGCCGCCCCCCGCGGCCGCCGACCACTGCCGTCGGCTCGGCCGCCAGAGGCGGTCGGCGTGACTCGCCTCGTACCGGAGCAGGAGCATGGCCGCCGCGCCCACGAGGGCGGCGACGAGCACGAGCGCGACTCCAAGCTGTAACCCGTCCGCCAGCCGGGTGTCGTAGGGCTGCCGGTCGGAGGCGATCCCGTCCTGGGTGAACGCCCACACGGTCACAGCGACCCCCGCGATCACGCCGAGCGCGAGCGCCGCGAGCACCTGCAGCCGGTCGTGTGCGAGGAGGACGTAGACCAGGAGGACGATGGCCGCCACCAGGGCACCGCCCCGCGAGTAGGTGAGCAGAAGCGCCACGGTGGCCACGAAGACCACGACGGGGCCGAGTGTTCGGAGGCGCCGGTCGAGCCCGGGCCGGGAGGCCACCCAGCTGCCCAGCAGCATGGCGATCCCTGCGACGAGCGCGAGGGCGTTCCAGTAGCCGAGCGGGTCGCGAAGGCGGGCGACACGCTCCCCGTCCGGGAACAAATCGGGCACGACCTTCCCCGCCAGCGCCCAGAGGACGACGGCTCCGAACAGGATCGTCAGCGCGCCGGCCGCCGCCTCCATCGCCCGAGGCAGTATCGAAAGGAGGAGGCCCACGACGGCGAAGCCGACGTAGACGAGCCCGCGGTTGAAGTACTCCCAGGACCGATCGGGCTCAACCGACCAGACGATCGAGAGCCCGCTCCAGACGACGAGGCCGGCCAGCAAGAGGAAGAACGCGAGACCCGCACGGTCAGGACGAGGCAGCTGCAGCACTGGCCAGAGAGCGAGCGCGAGCCCTCCGCCCGCCGCGACCAGCGCGGCGCCCCCGATCCCGACGAGCGGGGAGTACGCTGAGCCCTCACTGAGGAACAGGGCCGCGAAGCAGAGCAGAGACGGCGTCGCCAGGAGGGCCCCGGCGCTCCGTGGAAGGCCCCGGGGCATCGGCGCCGAAGCTAACAGCCGCGCCTGCGCGACGTCCTCTACTAACAAACCGCTTACAACGAGTTGAGGTTGAGTTCACCCCAGACGGAGAGAATGGAGTAGATGCTGCGCCGCCTCGCCGCCGTCCTTCTGACCCTGCTTGCGCTCGGCGCGAGCTTCGCGATCGCAGCGACCCCGGCCGACACGGCGACGCCGTGCTGGAAGCGGCTCCTGAACGACTGGTCTGAGGACGACCGGATCGACCGCCGCTACTCGGCCGCGTGCATCGAAGAGGCACTGTCGCGTGTGCCCGAGGACATCCGTGCCTACAGCGACTTCGAGGAGCAGGCGCGAGCCGCCATGGAAACCGGCGGCCGAACGCTCCAGAGCAGCGGCGGATCCACCGCCCCCTCCGAAGGCCCGGTCAGCACCGAGCAGAAGTCCCTGCGCGAGGTCGAGCCCGACATTGGAAGGCGCAACGAGGGGCCGATCGGCGACCTCCTCGCCGCGGGCGGGCCGAACAACGCCGACTCCGTCCCGCTGCCGCTGATGATCCTGGCCGCACTTGCGCTCGCGCTGATGACGGCCGGCGCCGCCGGAATCGGCGTCCGGAAGCTGAAGGCGCAACGCGCCTCGTCGCGGCCGTAGGCCGCAAGCCAACGCTGTCCGAAGCCCTTTCTAGGCTCTCTGGTCCGCTCGCGAGGCGCCCGCGCCCCGAGAGCGAGTCCAGTTTCTAAGCTGTACCACCACTCCGGGAGGTTCGCCGTGGCATCCGCCGAGAAGGTCCAGACCCCAGATCCGAGCGCCGAGAGGACCACTCCAG
The DNA here is from genome assembly GCA_013695385.1 of Actinomycetota bacterium. Lineage (GTDB taxonomy): Bacteria > Actinomycetota > Thermoleophilia > Gaiellales > Gaiellaceae > JACDAN01. The sequence goes on from JACDAN010000070.1 coordinate 2,155, forward strand.
GCGCTGTCGACGAAGGTGCCAGCCTCGCGGTCCGGCGGCACTTCACGATCCCGGGGCGTGACCCGTTCGAGGAGATCGAATGGGAGGTGCGGGACGCCTTCATCCCCGGCAAGGACAAGCCGGCGTTCGAGCAGAAGGACGTCGAGTTCCCGAAGTTCTGGTCGCAGACGGCGACGAACATCGTCGCCCAGAAGTACTTCCGCGGCCGCCTCGGGTCGCCCGAGCGCGAGACGAGCGTCCGGCAGATGATCGGCCGCGTCGTCACGACGATCGGCACCTGGGGCAGGGACGGCGGCTACTTCGCCGACGAGGACGAAGCGCAGACCTTCGAGGACGAGCTCAAGGCGATCCTCGTCAACCAGCTCGCGGCGTTCAACTCCCCGGTCTGGTTCAACGTCGGCTTCGAGGAAAAGCCGCAGTGCTCCGCCTGCTTCATCCTCTCGATCGAGGACGACATGGACTCGATCCTCGACTGGATCCGCCGCGAGGGCGTCATCTTCCGCGGTGGCTCGGGCTCGGGCGTCAACCTCTCGACACTGCGCTCCTCCAAGGAGCAGCTCTCGAAGGGCGGCTACGCCTCCGGGCCGGTCAGCTTCATGCGCGGCGCCGACGCCTCCGCCGGGACGATCAAGTCCGGCGGCAAGACCAGGCGCGCGGCGAAGATGGTCGTGCTCGACATCGACCACCCGGACGTCGAGGACTTCATCTGGTGCAAGGCGCGCGAGGAGGAGAAGGCGCGCGTGCTCGAGGCGGCCGGCTACGACATGTCGCTCGACTCGTCCGACTGGAGCTCGATCCAGTACCAGAACGCCAACAACTCGGTCCGTGTCACGGACGCCTTCATGGAGGCCGTCGAGGCGGACGCCGACTGGAACCTCACGGCCCGCACCGACGGCGCCGTCCTGGACACGGTTCCCGCGCGCAAGCTGATCCGCGACATGGCGGAGGCGGCCTGGCGCTGCGCCGACCCGGGCGTCCAGTACGACACGACGATCAATTCGTGGCACACGCTTCCGAACACGGGGCGGATCAACGCGTCGAACCCGTGCTTCCCCGGTGATGCGCGAGTCCACACGACGCGCGGCCTGCTCACCTTTCAGGAGCTCTACGACCTCGCGTGCGAGGGTGAGACACCGGGCGTCTACACCCATCGGGCGACTGCTCCCGAGCCCGGCGAAGGCGTCGTCGCCAGCCAGCCACTCGTCGTCATGCAGAACGGCTACTCGCCGATCGTCCGCCTCCGATTCGCCAACGGCCACGAGCTTCGCTGCACGCCGAGCCACCGCATCTGGACGCTGAACCGCGGATATGTGCGGGCGGAGGAGCTCACCGCCGAGGATCAGGTGCTGCTCAACGACTCCGCGACGCCGGCAACTGACGCCTCCTGGGAGCTGCCGGTCAAGGTCGAGGCGCTCGCCAAGTCGTTTAGCCGCGGCGGGTCCGTGGTCGAGCGGGAACTACCCGAGCGCTGGAACGAAGGCCTCGGCGAGCTGATGGGCCACCTCGTCGGCGATGGGTGGATAACGGATGTCCAGACCGGCTGGGTCTACGGCGGCGACGACATCGAGGACGGGATGGCCGGTTCGCACGAAGGGATGCTGCGCGAGCTGATCGGCGGCGTCTCACGCCAGGAGATGGTGAACGGAACCGTGCAACTTCGTGCCGGCAGCGAGGCAGTCCGGATGTTCTTCCACCGGCTCGGCGTCAGCTCTGGCCGGGCGCACGAGAAGCGTGTGCCGGAGAGCGTCTTCTCCGCCCCGACTGACGTGCAGGCCGCATTCCTGCGCGGACTCTTCGGCGCAGACGGCTGCGTTTCCCGCGTCGAGGACGGCAAGGCGAGACGCTACGTCGGCCTCGGTAGCCGCAGCGACGCGCTGCTCCGCGACGTCCAGCGGCTCCTGAACGCGTTCGGCATTCGGGGACGCATCTTTCAGATCAGTGGGAGCGCCGCGACGAAGTTCTCGTACGAGCGCAACGACGGCACGGAGGTCGAGTACGACTCACGCGAGGGCTTCGACCTCCGCATCACGGGCACCGACCTCGAGCGCTTCGCGGAGGCGATCGGCTTCTCGACGCCGCGCAAGGAGGCGGCACTCGAGCAACTGCTCGACTCGACGACCCGCTATGCGACGAAGCGTCACACCTGGCTGGTCTCGCGCGACTCCGACGGCCAGGAGATCGTCTACAACCTCACGGAGCCGCTGCACCACTCGTACATCGTGGACGGGGCCGTTGTAGCCAACTGCTCCGAGTACATGTCCATCGACGACAGCGCCTGCAACCTCGCCTCGCTGAACCTCCTCAAGTTCCGGCGTGAGGACGGCGAGCTCGACATCGAGGCGTTCGAGCACGCGGTCGACGTGATGTTCCTCGCGCAGGAGATCCTCGTCGGCTTCTCCTCGTACCCGACGCCCGAGATCGAGGCGAACGCGAGGGCGTACCGGCAGCTCGGCCTCGGCTACGCGAACCTCGGCGCGGCGCTGATGGCGCGCGGGCTCGCGTACGACTCCGACGACGGCCGGGCGTACGCAGCGGCGATCACGGCGCTGATGACCGGTCGCGCCTACCGCAAGTCAGCCGAGATCGCGAAGCGGATGGGCCCGTTCTCCGGATACCAGCCGAATGCCGCCGCAATGATCGGCGTGATCGCGAAGCACCGGGCGGCGGTCGGGAACATCGAGCACACCGACTCGGTGCCCGACGACCTGCTGGCGGCGTGCCGGCGCTCCTGGGATGAGGCACTGGACAAGGGCGAAGTGGCCGGGTACCGAAACGCCCAGGCGTCCGTTTTGGCCCCGACTGGAACTATCAGTTTTTTCATGGATTGCGACACGACGGGCGTCGAGCCGGACTTCTCACTCGTGAAGTCGAAGAAGCTCGTCGGCGGCGGCGAGATCACGATCGTCAACAAGACGGTTCCGATGGCGCTCGAGAAGCTCGGCTACGCGCCGACCGAGGTCTCGGAGATCGAGGCGTTCGTGGACGACCGGAACACCGTCGTCGGCGCTCCGTACCTGAAGACCGAGCACTACCCGATCTTCGACTGCGCGATCGGTGACCGCGCGATCCACTACATGGGCCACGTGAAGATGATGGGCGCGACGCAACCCTTCATCTCGGGCGCGATCTCGAAGACCGTGAACCTGCCCGAGGAGGCCACGGTCGACGACGTCGCGGGCCTCTTCCGCGACTCCTGGCAGCTCGGCGTCAAGGCGATCGCGATCTACCGCGACAACTGCAAGGTGGCGCAGCCGCTGTCCGGCAAGGCAGACTCGTCAGTGGCCACGCCGATCGCCGGGCTCAATCCGGCGGTGCTGGGCGGCAAGCCGCAGCGCCGGCGCCTGCCGCTCGACCGCACCGAGGTGGGCCGCAAGTTCCAGGTCGGCGATTACGAGGGCTACATCCACGTCGGCCTGCACGAGGACGGTTCGCCCGGCGACATCTTCGTGGACATCGCGAAGGACGGGACGACGCTCCAGGGGCTGATGAACTCGCTGATGATCTCGGTCTCGATGGGCCTCCAGTACGGCGTCCCGCCGGAGGTCTACGTCTCCAAGCTCAGCCACATGCGCTTCGAGCCGAGCGGGATGACGAACGACGAGGACATCCGCATCGCGAAGTCGATCGTCGACTACATCTTCCGCTGGTTCGGCAAGAAGTTCCTGACCGTCGACCAGCAGGAGGAGGTCGGGATCCTCTCGACCGAGGTGAAGGCGCGCCTAGCGGCCGGCTATGCCAACGGCGGCACAGCTGCGCCGGTGACCCCGGAGACGGGCGAGGCGTCCCCGGGCCAGACGGCGCTCTTCAACGCCTTCGAGGACGCAGTCGAGTGCGCGAGGTGTGGCGGCCGGATGATCCGAACGGGCAGCTGCTACACGTGCCGAGACTGCGGAACAAACACCGGCTGCAGCTAGCCGGACGAATAGCAGCGGCTGAGCTTCGCGTCTGCAGGCCTCAGCTCACTGGTAAGACGCGAGCGAGCTCTCGCTTGCTCTGCACCAGTCGAGGAGATCGCAGCTGCTTCACGAAGGCCTTTGACAACCACCCGTGTAGGCAAGAAGGAGAGGTTGCATGGCCATTGCGGATCGCATCGAATACGTTCGCCTAGAGCAGCTTCTTCTTGATCCCGAAAACCCTCGTCTTCCTTGAAGTCTCGAGGACCGGTCGCAAGACGCGATGCTGCAATACATCGAGAAGACGTACGAGCCGATACTGATCGGCCGCTCCATTGCGCGGCATGGCTTCTTCGTCTCCGAGCCGCTGATCGTTATTCCACGTGCTGACGACAAGACGTTCACCGTGGTGGAAGGGAATCGACGCTTGGTTGCACTGAAATTGCTAACCGATGTCCAAGCCAGAGAGCTTGTTGGCCGTCGCCGGCGTGAGTGGGAGCGTCTAGCTGACCAAAGCCGATATCCCAGCCCGCGGCGCCCGGTTATCAAGGTGGCATCACACGACGAGGTTGCGCCCATCATCGGGTACCGTCACATCGCTGGAATCGCACAGGACGCAGCAGGCTCCACCGGCTCGAGCGCTGGCAGACGACCTACCTTCCCGTCTTCGCCCTGTGGGCCGCGGCGGTCGTGGTCGTCCTCCCTCTCGTCTTCGCCTTCGACTGACCGCCGTTACGATCGCCGCTTCGCACCGACGCGCGATACGGAGGTAATCGGGTGACCGAAAAGCGAAACTGGCAAGTCGCGCAGCTCGACGACATCGAGCGGCGCGGCAGAGATATTCCGGTGCGCGAGCACCTCGGGATCCAGGCATTCGGAGTCAATGCGTTCACGCCCGGCGAAGACGGGACGCTGATCAGCGAGCACGACGAGGCCGCGGACCGTCAGGAGGAGCTGTACCTCGTGCTCGACGGGCACGCGACCTTCGAGATCGACGGCGAGGCAATCGACGCGCCCCGAGGAACGTTCGTGTTCGTTCGGCCGGAGTCGCGGCGGAAGGCGACCGGGGACGGAACCGTCCTCGCCGTCGGCGGTACACCCGGCGAGGCGTATCAGGGAATCGACTGGGGTGAGGCGTGGCCGTTCCACAGCGAGTCGATGAAGGCCTATGGCGAACAGCGCTACGCGGACGCGCTCGGAGCTGTCCGGAATGCCCTCGAGCGCATGCCTGACCACGCAGGCCTGAACTACAACTACGCGTGCTTCGCAACGCTGGCGGGCGAGACGGGCGACGAGACGTTCACCCACCTCCAGCGCGCCGTCGAGTTGTTACCGCGGTTTCGCGAAGACGCGCGCAGAGACGACGACTTCGCCGCCGTACGCGAGGACCCGCGGTTCGAGCAGGCTCTTCGCTGACCGTGGACGAAGAAGTCGTTCCTGTCCTCCGTGTCGCGGACGCCGCTCGGGCGGTCCAGTGGTACGAGCGGCTCGGGTTCCAGAAGGAATGGGAGCACCAGTTCGAGCCCGGCCTCCCCTGGTTCGTGTCTGTCGCGCGCGGCGACGTCCGCCTCTACCTCTCCGAGCACACGGGCGACGCGCCGCCGGGCAGCCTCGTCCATCTGTACGTGAGGGACATCGACGCAGTCTCCGAGGAGTTCGGCATCCCGGTCGACGAGGAAGGTCTGGCCGGACGCGGGTGCGACTTCGAAGACCCCGACAGAAACCGCCTGCGCGTCGCCGCGCGGCGGAGCTAGTCAATTCGCCAAGGACGAACTTGGCCAGCCTGATCTACTCGACGATCGCTTCGCTTGACGGCTACATCGCGGACGAAGACGGCAATTTCGACTGGGCCGCACCCGACGAGGAGGTACACACGTTCATCAACGACCTCGCGCGGCCCATCGGCACCTATCTGCTCGGACGCCGGATGTACGACGTACTGGAGTACTGGGAGGATCCCCCAGCCATCGACCAACAGCCGTCGATCATGCGGGACTTCGCCGAGATCTGGAGGGCCGCGGACAAGGTCGTGTACTCGAGGACACTTGCGATTGTCCGGGCTGCCAGAACGCGGATAGAGCGCGACTTCGACCCTGATGCGATCCGGGAGCTCAAGGCACAGTCGGACCGCGATCTCAGCATCGGAGGCCCCCAGCTCGCCGCCCAGGCGCTCAGCGCCGGGGTAGTCGACGAGCTTCAGCTATTCGTCATGCCGGTCATCGTTGGAGGCGGCACGCGGGCACTGCCGGGAGACAACCACCTGATGCTCGAGTTGCTGGACGAGCGCCGGTACGGCAACGGGACCGTCTTTCTCCACTACCGCACCCGGCGCGGATGAGCTCGTCACTGCGGCTCACGCGGCGGCAAGTTCTGGCGTTCCGCCGACGGGCCGGCGGGCTCGAGGAGAGGATGCCGATCAGTCCGGATTCGCTGCGGCGAGCGGCGTGGGCCGGCCTGCAGGACAGCATGCCGAGAGCCGCGGTGCTCTCGCTTCACGCGCGGATCCAGGGGGTCGAGTCGTCGACCTGGGAGCATCCCTCGCTCGCTCAGCTTTGGGGCCCTCGCTACCACACCTATGTCGTCGCAAAGCGGGACTTCGCGCTGTTCTCGGTCGGGAGACATCCGGACAACCCAAAGAGCCGCCTGCGCGCCGAGCGCCTCGCCGAGCAGTTACACGCACATCTTGGAGGTAAGCGGGCGACCACCGACCGCCAGATCGGACGCGCGCTCGGGATCGGGAACGAGATGAGGTACGCCGCGACGACGGGCACGGTCGCCATCCGCTGGGATGGCGCACGTGCACCGATCGTCTGGACCGTCGCAGCTCCCGAGATCGACCCCGCCGATGCCTGCCGCGAGCTCGCTCGACGCCACCTCCACATCTTCGGCCCGACGACCGCCGCCGGGTTTGCCCGTTGGGCCGGGATCTCCCGGCGTTCCGCGGCCAACGCGTACGCCTCGCTCGAATCCCTTCTGCCGATCCGATCGCCGCTCGGCGACGAGTGGCTCCTCGCGGAGGACGAGAAGGCCATGCGAGCCGCCGAGACGGCCCCGGCGCCGGCGCGCCTGTTGCCCAGCGGCGATGCCTACTTCCTGCTCGACGGAGCCGAGCGCGAGCTGCTCGTGCCGCGGGCGGATCGGCGCGAGCGGCTCTGGACATCCCGCGTATGGCCGGGCGCGCTCCTCGTCGAGGGCGAGATCCGCGGGACGTGGAGACGGGCACAGCACACCATGCGGATCGAGGCCTGGGGACGCCTCTCGCGCCGGGCGCGCGACGCGGTCGAGGCCGAGGCGCGTGCCCTGCCGCTCCCCGTCGAGCGAGAGATCGAGGTGGTCTGGGGTCCCTAGCCGACCGCTCGCTTCACGAGCGCGACGATCTTTGCCTCTTCGGCATCGGTCAACTTCTTCACCGCGAACGAGGTCGGCCACATGACGCCCTCGTCGAGATTCGCCTGGTCATTGAAGCCGAGCGTCGCGTACCGCGATTTGAACTTCTGCGCGCTCTGGAAGAAGCAGACGACCTTCCCGTCCTTGTTTGCATACGCGGGCATCCCGTACCAGGTCTTCGGTGAGAGCTCTGGCGCGGCATCTTTGACGATGGCGTGGATCCGCTTGGCGATCGCGCGATCCGATCCCTTCATCTCCGCGATCTTTGCGAGCAGGGCTTTCTCCCCGTCTGCCTTGCTCGCTTCCGCCTTCAGCTCCTGGGCGCGCTCCTTCATCGCGGCTCTCTCGTCGGCCGTGAATGTCTTCTTCGCGGGCTTCCTCTCAGCCATAACCAAACACCCTAGTCCCGGGTGAGGCGCCGAAGCGCTGAGCGAACCGCGCCTGGCACCTCGACCCAGATGAAGTGCCCGGCGCCCTCGACTACCTCGACCCAGGCGCCTGGGATCCGCTCAGCCGCGTCCGTCGAGGCGGCGAGCGGCATTGGGCTCCGCGAGCCGTGGACGAAGCCCACGGGGACACGAATCTGAGGCAGCCCCGCCTCGAGCGCCGGCAGCTCGGCCAGGATCGACGGCACCATCTCTGCCGAGCGCGCGCCCGCAATTCGGAGCTCCGGCATCGGCGGTGCGCGCTCGGGATCGGCGAAGTACGCGGGCCAGACCAGGCGCATCCCTTCGAGCGCCAGCTCGTGGTCGGCCTCGCCTGCCATTGCCAGCTCGTCGAGCTCGCGCGCCTGCGCGCGCACCGCCTCGGGCGTTCGGCGGAAGATCTCCTCGTCGAACTCCGGCCAGCGTCCGTCCCCGACGGAGCCGAGCGGGTCGACCGCAAGCACGCCGAGGAGCCGCTCCGGCCTCGCCTCCGCCACGTGGAGGGCGAGGTGCCCGCCCCACGAATGGCCGACCACGTAGGCCTTCTGCCAGCCGAGTGCGTCGAGAACGCGGCGGGCATCGTCGACGTCCGCGGCCACCGAGTGAGGCCCTTCCGCCGCCGACGGCTCCTGCCCTCGTTGCTGGTACCACGCGACGTCGTTCTCCTCTGCGAGCTCGTCGGCGAGATCGCGCAGGTAGTCAAAGCCGAGCCCCGGCCCGCCGTGCAGCAGGAGAACCGGCGGCCCGCTCCCGGCGCGGCGACCGGCGATCAGCGGCCCGTCGTCGTGCGTGGCGAACTCGGTCCACTCCACGCGACGACGCTGCCCGTCTACTCCGTCATGCGCATCGCGACCTCGTACTTCGTGACCGAGGTGCGCTGACCTGGGGTATCTCCCGCCGGCATGGCGTTCAGCGCTTCGTCGCCGCGCCGGTAGTCGTCCTCGTTGTCGAAGAAGAGGATAACCAGCGACTTCTCGGCCTCCGGATCGTGGAGGACGACGATCTCCTTCGCCGGCACGTCGTCCGGGCGCTCGTCTCCCTCCATTTCGCGCTGCATCTCCGCCATCCGGTCGCGG
>JACDAN010000088.1 GCA_013695385.1 Actinomycetota bacterium
CTGCGAGGTCGCCGCCCTCTCCTTCTGCCGGCTGCTTGAGCGGTGGGCTAGGGGGGAGGCGGAGCCGAGCACGCCCGGAAGGCGCCAGTCGGCGCTCCGGCGGGCCGCCGACCGCGCCGAGACGGCACTGACGGGCCTCGAGCGGCCGCTCGGCCGGTACCTCCTGGAGCTCGAGCCTAATCAGGCCGAGGGGCGCTCGTGGTACGGCGAACCGGGCCCGGCCGAGCTGATGGAGTGGGGCCCGGTGCTCTCGCGCGCCGGGGTCGTGGTGGCCCCGCACCGGGTCGCGCAGACCTACCTGGAGCTGGCAGTCCTCGTCAGGGCGCTCGAGGGGCTGACGACGGCGGTTCGCATGGACGCCGCCCCGGATCGCTCATCCCTCTGGGCGGGCCTCTTCGACCTGCGCGAGAACCTCCTCGGCGGCACGCTCGAAGACCTGCGCGCTCTTGCCGCCTGAAGCGCTGACCGTCGTCGGATCGGTGAACCTCGACCTCGTCGCGCGGGTTCGCCGCCTTCCCCGGCCCGGGGAGACCGTGTCCGACGCGACCTTCAGCCGTTACCCCGGCGGAAAAGGAGCAAATCAGGCCGTGGCGGCGGCCCGGCTTGGCTCCGATGTGACCTTCGTCGGCTGCGTCGGCGAGGACGCGTTCGCCGATGAGGCGCTGGCCGGTCTCGAGCAAGCCGGCGTCCGGATGGAGGTCGAGAGGGCCGGCGAGACTGGGATCGCACTGATCGTCGTGTCCGCCCGCGGCGAGAATCAGATCGTGGTCGTCCCCGGTGCCAATGCGACCGTCGCGCCCCGGGCAGTCGCGGGCAACGTTCTCTGCCAGCTCGAAGTTCCGATCGAGACCGTTGCGGCTGCTGCGGAGCACGCGACCTTCTTCTGCCTGAACGCAGCACCGGCCAGGCCGGTTCCCGCAGAGCTCGTCGAGAGGGCCGACCTCGTCGTGGTCAACCGGTTCGAGCTCGACGGCCTCTCCGCGGAGCCACGCCTCGCCGCCCTCACACTGGGCGAGGAGGGAGCCATCCTTCTGGAGGACGGGAAGGAGGTCGCGCGCGCGGCGCCGCCGCCCGTCGACGCCGTCGACGGCACCGCGGCCGGCGACGCCTTCACGGCCTGTCTCGTCGTTTCTCTGCTCGAGGGCCGTGACCGGGCGACCTCGCTTCAGCGAGCCTGCGCCGCGGGGGCGCTTGCAGCTTCTCGTCCCGGCGCCCAGCCCTCGCTTCCGACGGCCGGCGAGGTGGACGCGCTTCTGTGACGGCCATTCCGGTCCTGATCGATTGCGATCCAGGCCACGACGACGCGATTGCGCTCCTCCTGGCGCTCGCCAGCCCGGAGCTGGAGGTCCTGGGTGTCACGACCGTCGCCGGCAACCAGACACTGGAGAAGACGACTGCGAACGCTATTCGGGTGCTCGAGTTCGTCGAGCGCGGGGACGTGCCGGTGGCCGCCGGCGCAGACCGCCCCCTCCTCCGTGACCTGTTCGTCGCCGCGCACGTCCACGGAGAGACGGGTCTCGACGGCCCGAAGCTCCCGCCGCCGCGGGCGGCGCCGGTGTCGGAACACGCGGTCGACTTCCTCGCTTCCAGGCTGATGGGGGCCGCGAGCCCGGTGACGCTCGTCCCGCTCGGCCCGCTCACGAACATCGCCTTGCTCCTGGCCCGGTACCCGGACGCCGTGGCATCCGTCGAGCGCGTCGTGCTGATGGGAGGCTCGATCGGGGTCGGAAACGTGACCCCGGCGGCGGAGTTCAACATCTGGGCCGATCCCGAGGCCGCGGCCCGTGTGCTCGACAGCGGCCTGGACGTGACCATGGTCGGCCTCGACGTCACTCACAGGGCGCTCCTGATGAGCGACGACGCCGAGCGCCTGCGAGCTGCAGGCCGGGTGGGGCGAATGGTCGCCGAGCTCTACGACTTCTTCCATCGGTACCACGAGCGGACCTACGGCTTCGGGGGGTCGCCGATCCACGACGCCCTCGCGGTCGCGCAGGTCATCCGGCCCGAGCTGCTGCACACAGAGCACCGACACATCGCGATCGAATGCGGCTCGGAGCTCACCCGCGGCCGGACGGTCGTCGACCTGTGGAAACGCACCGGGATCGAGCCGAACGCCCATGCGGCCGTCGAGGTGGACGCCGAAGCCTTCATCCGGCTGCTCCTCGAACGGCTGAGCTCTTTCGGATAGTCGGGGACGGAAGGGTAGGGAAGCCTCCGGCGCCGTCGAAGCACCGGCGCATGGCGAAACGGCGCACGAAGCGAGTCCTGAAGCCCCGCACGCCCTCGCGCGTGAAGCGAAGGCGTCCGAAGGAGCGCAAACAGCGCAGCCACCACCACCCCGAGCTGATCGGGCTCGGTCTGGTGGCGGTCGGCCTCTTCCTCTCGACCCTCGTCTACCTCGGGTGGGAGGGGGGCCGCGCGGGGAGCGGGATCGTGGACAGCGTCTGGGCCGTCGTCGGTGACGCCGGCTATCTCCTCCCGGCGGCGCTCGTCATCGTCGGCACGCTCATGCTCGCCCGGAGCTCGATCGTGCAGGTGCATCCTTTCCGCTGGGGGCTCGGCGTTCTCGCGCTCGGCCTCTTCCTGCTTCTCGCGGACTCCGGCGGCTACATCGGGACCGGGCTCGACGAGATCATCGGCACGCTCATCGGCCGGACGGGCAGGCTGATCGCGGGCGTCGCGCTCTTCCTCGCCGGCATCCTGCTCCTCTCCGGCGCCTCCGTCGGCGCACTCGTCCAG
>JACDAN010000114.1 GCA_013695385.1 Actinomycetota bacterium
CGGGGAGGACGAGGTCTCCATTCGCGTCGGCCCCCGCCAGGTGCATGCGCACATGCGAGGCGGCGCCGAGGTGGAGATGGACATGGGCGAGGTCGAGGTGGGGGAGATGGAGTCGATCGAGGTCGGCGGCGAGACCGTCGAGCTCACGCCGGTGTCGGTCAGAAACCCCCACGCGGTGATTCGGCGAGAGCCGGCCCGCGATGACCTCCTTCGGCTCGGCCCCCAGGTCGAGACGCACGAGCGCTTCCCCGAGCGCACGAACGTCCAGCTCATGCGGGTCGACGGCCGCCACGACATCTCGGTCGGCGTGTGGGAGCGCGGCGCGGGGGAGACGCTCTCGTCGGGGACGAGCGCGGTAGCGACGGCCGGTGTCGCCGTTGCCCGAGGCTGGTGCAAGAGCCCGGTCATCGTCCACCTGGCGGGCGGCGACCTGGTCGTTGCGCTCGACGACGCGCGGAACGCCCTTCTCACGGGGCCAGCCCAGGAGATCTTCACCGGCGAGACGAGCCAGGAGCTCGCGCTGTGAGGTTCGCGCGCAGGCTGGACGCCGTTCCGCCATATCTCTTCGCGGACCTCGAGCGGAAGATCACGGAGAAACGGCGGCAAGGAATCGAGGTGATCAGCCTCGCAATCGGCGACCCGGACCTTCCGACCCCCGGGACGATCGTTGACGCGGCCGCCTCGGCGCTCCGCGACCCTGTGACTCACCGGTACCCGACAAACCACGGAGGTGACGAGCTTCGCGAGGCGGCTGCCGCTTTCTACGAGGAGCGATTCGGGGTCAACCTCGATCCCGCCACCGAGATCGTTCCCGCCCTGGGCGGCAAGGAGGCGGTCGGCCATATCGCCATGGCCTGTCTCGATCCAAGCGACCTCTGCCTGAGCCCGGAGCCCGGATATCCGCCGTACACGTCCGGTCCAGTCTTCTCCGGAGCGGACGTCCACTACCTTCCGCTGTCGGAGGAGCACGAGTTCTTTCCCGACCTCGATGCGATCCCCGACGAGATCACGGGTCGAGCGAACCTTCTGTACCTCAACTATCCGAACAATCCGACGGGCGCGGTCGTTCCCGAAGGAGCTTTCGAGCGGGCCGTGGCGTTCGCGGGGCAGCACGATCTGATCCTCGTCCACGACAACGCGTACTCGGAGGTGTGCTTCGACGGCTACCGCGCGCCGAGCTTCTTGGAGACACCGGGCGCGAAGGACGTGGGTGTGGAGATCTTCTCGCTCTCCAAGGGCTGGAACATGACCGGCTGGCGGTGTGCGCTGGTCGTTGGGCATCCCGAGATCGTGGAACGCTTCCGGCAGCTGAAGGCGAACCTGGACTCCGGCATGTTCCTGGCGCTTCAGCGTGCTTCCGTCGTTGCACTGCGCGACGAGCGGGAGTTCCCGGCCCAGATGTCCGAGGTCTATCGGCGCCGCCGGGACCTCCTCATCGAGGCGCTGGCGGCGATCGGCCTCGTTGCGGAGCCGCCACGAGCCACGCCGTACCTCTGGCTCCGGGTACCCGGAGGCCACTCCTCGGCGTCGTTCAGCTCCCTCGTGCTCGAACGCGCGAACGTGGTGATCTCCCCGGGCCCCGGATACGGCAAGAGCGGCGAGGGATTCGTCCGGCTGTCGCTGACTGTTCCCGACAGCGACCTCGAGGAGGCTGTCCGCCGGATCGAGAGCTCGCTCCGCGCGTCCATAATGCAGGGGTGACAGCCAGAGACCGCGACGCCTCGCCCGGCACCCGGCCGGAGCGAGGCTTCATCGTCGCGGTGCTGCCGCCGGGGATCGACGAGGACAGGGAGCTCGCCGAGATCGAGGAGCTCGCCCGCACCGCCGGTGTGGAGCCTGCTGGCCGCACGACCCAGCATCGGGCTCGGCCCGACCAGCGCACCTATATCGGGAAGGGCAAGCTCGAGGAGCTGCAGAGCTCGTTCAGGGCCACCGAGGCAGAGACGTTGCTCGTTGACCACGACCTGAGCCCTGCGCAGCTGCGCCGGCTCGAAGATGCGCTCAAGGCCCGAGTCGTCGATCGCACACAGTTGATCCTCGACATCTTCGCCCAGCATGCGCAGAGCGCCGAAGGCAAGCTGCAGGTTGAACTCGCCCAGCTCCAGTACAACCTCCCGCGAATGCGCGGGATGTGGACGCACCTCGAGGGAGAACGGATCGGTACCCGGGGTGCGGGCGTGGGCCGGCGCGGCCCCGGAGAGACGCAGCTCGAAACAGACCGTCGACTGGCAAGGCGGCGCATCTCAGTCCTTCAGGAACGGCTATCGGGACTCCAGCGGCAGCGCGAGACCCGTCGGGCGGAGCGCCGTCGCACCGAGACGCCGACCGTCGCCCTGGCCGGATACACGAATGTCGGAAAGTCGACATTGCTGAATGCGCTGACCGACGCGAAGGTGTCCGTCAACGACAGGCTCTTCGAGACGCTCGACCCGACGACGAGAGGGTTCGAGCACGATGGACGTCGGTACCTCGTCACTGACACTGTGGGATTCATCCGCCGATTGCCACACGATCTCGTCGAGGGGTTCGCCGCCACGCTCGAGGAGACGTTGGCGGCCGACCTCGTGCTCCACGTCCTCGACGGCTCGGCGCCTGAGGATGAGATGGATGCGATGGCCAAGGCAGTCCATGAGGTGCTCGCGGAGATCGGTGCGGGCGAGCTGCCTGTAGAGATCGTCCTCAACAAACTC
>JACDAN010000152.1 GCA_013695385.1 Actinomycetota bacterium
GCGCCGGACGACGCCGTCGTCCTCGGCGCTCCGCCGCCGGCCGAGCCGCTTACCGACGTCGGGGCGGCGGTCCGGGAGGCCCTGCGGTTTCCCCTCGCCGGCCGGTCCCTCGAGGAGCTCGTCGTCCCCGGCGCCCGGGCGACCATCGTGGTCGAATCTCCCGCCCTCCCGATCCCCTCCGCCGTGCGGGATCCCAGGCTGACGGCGCTGGCGGCGGCGATCGCCGAGCTCGAGCACGTCGGAATCCCGATGGAGCGCCAGACGATCCTCGTCGCCGCGGGGCTCGCGCGCCGGCCCTCTACCCGCGACTTCGACCTGCTCGTGCCTCCCGAGCTCGCGCGCCGGTTTTCGGGGAGCGTCGAGGTGCACGACGCCGCCGCACCCGATCTCGTCGAGATCGGGAGGGTTGGGCGGACTCCGCTCCGCGTGAACCGAAAGCTGGTCGAGTCCGATCTCGTCCTCGTCGTGACCGCCGCGGAGACCGTCCTCCACGGTGGCCCCGCAGCGCTCCTCGCCGCCTCCGGAGCGGACGCGCTCAGGGCTGCGGGCGCTTATTCGCTCCTCGAGACCGCGGCCTCGATGGGCTGGCGTCTCTCGGTCGAGATCGAACGGGAGCTCCTGAAGCGGCTCCCGGTCATCGCCGTGTCTCTCACCCTGAACCCCCCCGTCGTAACCGGCGCCTTTCAGGGCTACCCTCACGATGGTCGAGCGCTGGAGCGGGTCGCGGCTTCCCCGGTCAGGTTCGTCTTCAGCGTCGCGCCCGGCTTCGTCCGTAGTCGCCTGCTCGCGGCGATCCCGCGAGAGCTGACAGCGTCAGCGGTTTTCGGCGGCCCACCCTCGGTGGCGCACGTGGAGGCTCTGCTCCGGGGGGTGGACACGCGCTCGACGACGCTTCCGGAACCGGTGGACACGCTCATCATCGGGGTTCCGGCAACGACTCCCTACCTGCCACGCGAGCAGCCCAACCCGGTCCTCGTCGCGTACCTGGCCCTCGGGTTGGCGCTACGGCTCTGGCGCGACGGGTTTCCGGTGACGAACGGGGGTACGGCGATCATCCTGAGCCCTTTCGACCGCCGGTTCCCGCATCCCACCCAGCAGCCCTACAGGACGTTCTTCACCGCCCTCCGTTCGCTGGGCTCGTGGGCGGCCAGCGAACCGGGCGAGCTCGCCGGCCCCGAGCGGGCTGCCGCCGCCGACCCTCGCGCGGTCGAGGAGTACCGCGCCGGCCGTGCGTGCCATCCACTCCTGCCGTTCACCGACTGGGCAGGCTGTCTGCCGGCGATGGAGCGGCTCGGGTCGGTTCTCGTCGCCGGCTGCCGCGACGCGCTCGCAGCCCGCCAGTTCGGCTTCGTGCCCACACGGAGCCTCCCCGCGGCGATGGCGATGGCGTCCGCAAGGACCGGCGAGCAGGGCAGGACGGCGTTGCTGCTCGCCCCTCCCTATTTTCCGATCAGGACCGGGAGCGCTAGTCGGTGACACCGAGGTACGTCTTGCGCACCTGCTCGTTCTTCGCCAGGGCGCTAGCCTCGTCAGCCAGCGCGATCACTCCCGTCTCCATGACGTAGCCGCGGCTGGCGACGTCGAGCGCCATCAGGGCGTTCTGCTCGACGAGGAGGATCGGCGTCCCCTGCTTGTTGATCTCGCGAACGATCTCGAAGATCCGCTCGACGAAGATCGGCGCCAGGCCCATCGAAGGCTCGTCCAGGAGCAGAAGCTTCGGCTGCGCCATCAAAGCCCGTCCCATCGCGCACATCTGCTGCTCGCCGCCGGACATGGTCCCGGCTCGCTGATTGCGCCGCTCCTGCAGCCGGGGAAAGAGCTCGAAGACACGGTCGAGCGATTCCTTGATCCCGGCGCGGTCATCCCGCTGGAAGGCGCCCATCTCGAGGTTCTCCATCACGCTCATCCGCGGGAACAGGCGCCGGCCCTCCGGCGACTGGCTGATGCCCATCTTGACGACGTCGTGCGGGGCCTCCTGCGTGATGTCTCGGCCCTGGAACCGAATGCGGCCCTCGCGAGGATGGTTGAGCCCGTTGATCGAGCGAAGGGTCGTCGACTTGCCGGCGCCGTTGGCCCCGATGAGCGTCACGACCTCCCCCTCGTAGACCTCGAGCGAGACACCCTTCAGGGCCTGGATCGACCCGTAGTAGGTGTGGACGTCCTCGAGCTCGAGGATCTTCTTGCGCTCGCCGGATCCCGATTGCGTGCGCTCGGCGACCGTCTCCGTCATTGGGCCACCGCCGCCGAGCCCAGGTAAGCCTCGATCACCTTCGGATCCCTCTGAACCTCCTGGGGCGCCCCCTCCGCGATCTTCTCGCCGTAGTCGAGGACGGTCACCCGGTCGGAGACCCCCATCACGACGCGCATGTCGTGCTCGATGAGGAGAACGGTCAGACCCTCTTCCTCGCGCAGGCGGACGACGAACGAGGTGAAGTCCGCCGTCTCCTGCGGGTTCATGCCCGCCGTCGGCTCGTCGAGGAGGACGAGCTTCGGCTGGGTCGCGAGCGCCCGGGCGACCTCGAGTCGACGCTGATCGCCGTACGAGAGGTTCCGCCCGAACTCCTCCCACTGACTGCGCTGGAGCCCGCAGAAGGCAAGCAGCTCTCGGGCCCGCTCGGCCGCCTCACGCTCCTCGCGCTTCACGCCAGGCGTCCGCAGGATGCTCCGGACGATCCCGCCCTTGAGCCGCGCATGCATCCCGACCATCACGTTCTCACGCGCCGTCATGTTCTGGAAGAGGCGGATGTTCTGGAACGTACGGCCGATTCCGCGCTGGGTGATCGCGTGCGGGGGCTTGCCCGTCACGTTCTCTCCGGCGAACTCGATTCGGCCCGAAGTCGGCTTGTAAACACCGGTGAGCATGTTGAAGAACGTGGTCTTGCCTGCGCCGTTCGGGCCGATGAGGCTGGTGATCGATCCGGTCGGGATCGTGAAGTCGACGTCGTTCACGGCGACGAGGCCGCCGAACTCCTTGCGAACCTGCTCTGCGACGAGGATCGGGGCGTCGTCCGTCATTTCTGGACGTCGTACAGGGGCTCGTCCGAGACGCCCTCTTCGAACTCCATCTTCCGCCGAGCGCTTGGAATCAGCCCCTCGGGCTTGAACAGCATCACCAGCACGAGGATGATTCCGAAGATGCCGAACTGGTAGAGCGGCACGTCGATGTTCGTCCCGAAGGTCTGGTTGATCTCGGCGCCGATGTTGCCCAGGCCCTCCTGGTTCAGGTACGCGAGAAAGCCGCCTCCAACGATCACGCCCCAGATGTTCCCCATGCCGCCGAGGATGACCATGCAGAGGATGAACACCGAGATGTTGAAGAAGAAATCGTCGGGGAACGTGCCGCTCTTGAAGCTCGCGTAGTAGGCGCCCGCGATCCCGCCGAAGAACGCGCCGGCGGCGTAGGCCCAGGTCTTGGTCCGCATCAGCGGCACACCCATCGCGGCGGCGGCGGTCTCATCCTCGCGAATGGCGATCCACGCGCGCCCGAGGCGGGAGTCACGCAAACGGACGGAGCAGAAGACCGTAAAGAGCAGGAGCGCCACGGCAGTCCAGTAGAAGACCTCGATGCCGCCGATCTCCTTGCCGAGGAAATCGGCGTTGAAGGTCAGGTAGTCCTCCGGCAGCCCGGTGAAGTCCGAGATCGTCTTCCCGAAGCCGGGCGGGTCGATCGGATTGATCCCCTGCGCCCCGTTCGTGAGGTTGAACCCCGTGTTGAACAGGTTGTCCCCGTTCCGGGCGATCTGGGGCATGATCTCGCCGAACCCGAGCGTCACGATGGCGAGGTAGTCGCCGCGCAGACGCAGGGTCGGAAGCCCGATGATCACGCCGACGATCCCGGTGAAGATCGCCGCGAGGAAGATCACGATCCAGATGGAGACGTGGAACCCGGCAGCCTCGGGATTCACGCCGGTCGACCCCAGGTGGAAGGTGACGGCCTGGCCGAAGTGGGGCGACGCGAACCAGGCGGCGGTGTAGGCGCCCATCGCGTAGAAGGCGACGTAGCCCAGGTCGAGCAGACCCGCGTACCCGACCACGATGTTGAGGCCGATCGCCATCATGATGAAGATCGTCATCGTCACCGCCGTGTCCACGGTCGGGAACGGGCCGAAGAGCGGGATCTCGAACATCGAGTCCCTGAAATACGGGTAGAGAGAAACGAGCAGGATCGTCACCGCGGGGACGATGAAGCGGCCGTACCGGATGAGATCCCAGGGCACGACGTAGAGCGCCAGCACGACGGCGATCGTCGCGATCAGCGAGAACGCGATCCCCGAGAAGATCGTGACCAGCACGAAGAAGGCCAGGGCGACGATCCCGCCGCGGATCGCCCGCCGCCTGAGCTCCGCATCGAACTCGCGGCGACGATCAGGTGGGAGGAGTGGGATGTTCATCCGCCTTCAGGCGTTTGCTCGCCCAGGAGCCCCTCGGGGCGGAAGACCAGGATGATGATCAGCAGCCCGAAGATGATCGACTGCGTCCAGTCGCTCCCCGGAGTCACCCAGCTGAGGCCGTTGTTGAACGACTCGATCATCGCGATCACAAGGCCGCCCAGCACTGCGCCGGGCAGGTTTCCGATCCCGCCGACGACAGCGGCCGTGAAGGCGATCAGCCCGAGCCTGAAGCCCTCGTCGTAGCGAATGTTCGTGATGTAGAGGGCGTACAGCAGGCCGGCGGCTCCTGCGAGAGCTCCGGCGATGACGAACGTGAACGAGATCGTCCGGTTGACGTTGATCCCCATCATCGCGGAGGCGTCCCGGTCCTGAGCCGTGGCGCGCATCGCCTTTCCCTGCCGGGTGCGCTGCACGAGCAGGACGAGGACGACGAGCACCGGGATCGTGAAGAGCAGGACGATCAACTTGTCCCACGTGTAGCCGACGCCGACGATCGAGAAGACCTCCCCGCGGGGAAGGATCGAGTCGACGGACGTCGGCCGCGCGCCCTTCCAGACGAGCCCGATGTTCTGGAGGATGAACGACATCCCGATCGCCGTGATCAGGGGCGCCAGGCGCGGCGCATGGCGTAACCGGCGGTAGGCGACGAGCTCGATGGTCGTGTTGATGACCGCGCCGAAGGCCATCACGATCACGAGCATCAACAGGATCAGCGGCCACAGCATCGCCTCTCCCGCTTGGAGGCCGAAGCTGACGACCAGGGTGGCGATGAGCATGCCGCCGAGCATGAAGACGTCGCCGTGCGCGAAGTTGATCAGCTCGAGAATCCCGTAGACGAGTGAGTAACCCAGCGCGACGAGCCCGTAGATCGCCCCGTTCGTTAGGCCGATCAGGAACAGGCGATAGAACTCGGCGGGCGTCTTGAAGAGGTTGACGCCGAGCCAGAGGACGAGCACCCCGACGAGCAGGAAGGCGAACACCGGGGCGAGATAGTCCGGCAGCCGCCCGGCGAGAGTAGGAAGTGGGAGTCGGCGGGCCTGTGTGGTCATCGAAGTACTCGACGCGCCGGGGGAGGACCTCGGTCC
>JACDAN010000165.1 GCA_013695385.1 Actinomycetota bacterium
GGCGAGCGCCGCCTGCGAGCGGCGAAGCTTGCCGGCCTCGAGTGCATCCCCGCCCTGATCCGCGAGACCGAGGACTGCGAGCGCCTCGACCTGGCCCTCGCCGAGAACATGGCGCGAGTCGACCTCAACCCGATCGAGGAGGCCCGCGCGTGCGCGATGCTGGTCGAGGACCTGGGTATCACCAAGGGAGAGGTGGGGCGCCGGATAGGAAGGAGCCGTGTCGCCGTCTCCAACCTCGTCCGGCTTCTCGAGCTCCCCGACGAGGTCCTCGAGCTGATCGAGTCCGGCGCCCTCTCCGAAGGCCACGGCCGGGCCGTCCTCATGTGCAAGGACCACGCCACCCGCCGCAGCCTGGCGCGCGATGCCCGCGCCGCCGGCTGGTCGGTCCGGGAAACGGAGCGAAGGGCCAAGCTCGCCGAACATGGGGCCGCGCCGCCGGAGATCCGGCGCGAGAAGACCGTCCACCCGGACCTCGCCGAGGCGCTCGCGGCAGTGGAGGACACCCTCACGACCGCATTGGGACGGCCCGTCAAGGTCCATCCGAGGGGAGAAGGGTGCAGGGTCGAAGTGACCTTCGAGACTCCCGGGGAGGCAGTGCAGCTTGCGGAAGCGCTCCTGCGACGAGGCTCCCAGCCGGAGATCCGCGCCGCCTGAAACGCGGCGGAGGACTTTGGGCGGCGTACCCGTCTCGTACCTCGATCACAGGAACTCGGCGTCCGTGCTCAGGGGCTCGATCGCGGCGCGTGGCAGCCGATAGATGGTCGCGGGGCGCTCGCCGGGCGTGACGTTCGTCGCTGGGTCGCGGATGTACCACAACGCCTGCTGTGGGCTGCCGTAGAAGTCAACGATCGCCAAGACGAAGCGCTCCCCATGCTCCTGGGCGACCCGCCACTCGGATTCGGTCAACTCCGGGCTCGTGAAGCCGACGGACGACTTGACCTCGACATAGAGTCGCTCGGCGTCTTGAGCCGTCTCGAGGTCGTAGCCCATGCCCGACTGACTTCCGCGATAAGACACCTCCCAGCCGTTCCGGGCGAGATCCTCCGCAACTGCGAGCTCAGCGCCTACTCCGGAGTTGAGGAGGATGGGCTCAGACAACTCGGGCAGCGGCTGCGGCTGGGGCACACCGGGAAAGGCGCCGGGACTTTCGGCCGGTGGCTGCGCGATGGTCGCCGAGGACGGGCGACCGACGACAACACCCTCGCCCGCGAGCCTGAGGATCGAGGCATTCAACGGAGACACGGGGTCGCAGTCGAACAGATCGGCGACCTGTTCGATGCCGAACCGGAAGTCAGCGCAGAACTCCGGAATGCCGACGGCCTGCCTCTGGGGAAGCGCGTCCGTCGCGCCGCAATAGAGCACCCCGATCAGGGGGAAGATCGGAATTCGTTCGCCACCAGGCTTGAGGTAGTCGTCGTAGACGGCAGGCTGATCCAGATCCACGGACTGCCATCCGTCCGCGGTCTTGCGCAGCCAGATCGAGTGCTCCTCACCTCGGTAGCTCGTGCCCGCGAGGCTGCAGAGATGCTGTCCGTCCGGGTCTGACGCGAGGTGGGGACAAGCGAGACGTCGAGCCGGCTGTCGCAGCAGGTCCGCAATCACTGTCGGATCGGCTGGGCAGCCCACGCCCTTCTGGATTCCCAAATGGCTGCGCCAAATGTTCGTCGGGTACTTGTTCCCCGGGGCGATTCCCCCGGTACGAGCGCTGTAGGGACCCTTCGCCGCCGTCGTCCCGAAGGGCGCGGTAAGCACGACGAGGGGTTCTTGGCGGTGGCGCTTTGTCAGCAGCCGATCCATGTACTCCTCGATCTCCCCGCTAGCGGTCGCTTCGGCGCTGCCGAGGGCGGCGAGCCCAGGCCCCATTCGGCGAAGGCCGAGGTACAGAACGATGAAGCGTCCGCGGGCACCGCTGCGACGCTGGAACTCCTTCAGGAGCTCGACGCCGGCGTCAAGCACGTCGAGGCGGCCGGGAGGGATCAAGCTACGGCCCGAAGACGAAGCTGCGCCGGCCCGCGCGTCACAGGGCGCACGGTGGGCATGAGGTCAGTTATCTCGATCTCCCCGCGGGCCCAGGCGCTGTAGGGTCCCGTGGTCAATTCCGAGACGTAGGCCATCGGACAATCTGCGTCGTCGGCCGCGCCCAGGGGAAGGTCGCCGATGGCCTCGCCGACGGTCGTTGGCGCAGCGCGACCGACGGCCTCCCCAGCTGCCGGCTGCAGGCTCGGCTGAGCGGGATCGCACACAGCACGCATTGGAGCGGGCCATGTTGCGTAGCCTTCTCGGCGAGCCTGGAGGAAGAGACGGCGCCGGAGCTGAGGAACGCCATACGCCTCGGCATGCAACACCGCGATGTCCACGAGGTAGCCCCGCGCCTCGAGTCGTTTCACGATCGCGTCGAGAACGTGCTGCCGGCCACGCCACATCAGCGCCGGCACGTTCTCCATAACGATCACATCGGGCTCGAGAACATCGGCTGCGTCAAGGAATGCGAACGCGAGACGATTTCGCGGGTCGTCTGCGTCGTTGTGGCCCGCGGTGGAGAACCCTTGACACGGAGGTCCCCCCACAAGCACAAGCGGTCGCCGCGAATCGCGGCGGCCATGGACGATTGCAGCGAGGCTGGCGACCGTGTCGACGTCGCCGAGATCGGCGCACTGCACGAGCAATGCGTGCCCGTGAGCCTTCACGGCGTCGATGCACGAGCGGTCATTGTCGACACTGAGGAGAATCTCATGGCCGGCGAGCGACAGACCCAGCGATAGACCGCCGACGCCCGCGAACAGATCGACCACCTGGCCGCGTGGGAGCACCGACCCGACGGCCCACGCGAGGAGCGGCGGGACAGCGTTACCGACCTGTACGTAGCGCGCTCTACCCCGTCCGGAAAATCGAAACGCGTCCGGGAACGACTGAAGACGCGCACCTTCTCGAACCGTGATCAACCGCGGCGCGGTCGGATGGATGAAGCATCCGTTGCCCGGACGTGTGAAGTAGGTCGAGATCGTGTAGCTCGGGCGATCGAGACTGAGCCTGCCGTAGTACGTGCTGCGGCTTCCTTCTCCGGCCGCTGCCGAGCGGCGGATCTGCTCGACGCGCTCGGACGGAAAGTCCGCAGGGAGGTCGCGCCAGTTGCCGCCAGGCGGGACCGCCGCGACAACTTGCGCATCGATCTCGCTCAGCGTGCCGGCGACATGGTCGAAGACACTCAAGCCGCGCTCAGCTCCGCAACCTCCCGCGCCATTCCGCGGTCCCTGGAGCCGGAGTCGACGAGGCTCTCGAG
>JACDAN010000170.1 GCA_013695385.1 Actinomycetota bacterium
GTCGTCGGTCGAGCAGTCGTCGACGACGATCACCTCGGCGGGCGGGCGCTGCTGCTCCGCGACTCCCTCGAGGGCTCGCGCGAGGAGCTCTGCGCGGTTGTAGACCGGCGTGACGACCGCTACGGGAAGCGCGTGAGCGACGCGTTCCGTGTGCTCGCGGCTGTCGCGCCCTACGCCGTCCTCGCGCTTGCCGATGTCCGTCATCCGTACGTCACCGGTGCGCCTCTAGCACCGAACGACGGCGCGCCGCAGTCAGACATTACGTTGAGTACCCGACCTCCCAACGGCGATCGGCGAGCGGGCGTCGGGCCTCGGCAAGACATGCCCGCCGGTGCGGGTAAACAAGGCCCGCCCAAGTCCAGAGCAGGAGATTCGCGAAAACGTACGGCAAAGGACCAAGGCTAGCGGCGACGATCCATTGGATCGTAATCGCAAGGAGCCCGATGCGCCACGGTTCGAGCGCTCGTGACGCGGAGGCGAAAGCCGGTAACACGACGGCCATAACAAAAGCGGCGAGCCAGAGGGCTCCACCTAAGACGCCCAGTTCGACGGCCCGCGCCAGGAAGACGTTGTGCAGGTCGGTGTCGCGTCCGGTCAGCGGAATATCGTCCTTTTGGCGGAGATACGGCTCGCTCTCCTCCGTAAATCGGTCCCATCCGAAGCCGAGGAGCGGTCGCTCGTCGAGCATTCGGAACGCGGCGTTCGTCGTGTTGATCCGGTCCCAGATCGGTGCCTGCGCAGCCTGTCGTTCCGCGGCTCGAGTTCCGAGCTCCGGAACCACGCTCACCGTGACGAAGACGACGGCGACTAGGAACGGAATTGCGACGAACGCATACGGTCGGAGGCGACGGACGGCCAGTAACGCGACGAGGATCGCGACGACGGAGCCAAGCCAGATGGCGCGCGTGAGCGTCATGACCAGTGCGCTCGAAGCCGCGCCGACCACGGCGATGCACGTCATTCGTACTGCGAGACGCCTCGACATCGATGCGAGAATGATCGCGGCAACTCCGCAGGCAAAGATCGCCAGGCCATTTGCGACCGCCTCAGCAAACGGTCCTCTCGCGCGCCCGAAGTGAATACCGACATCCGGATCAACGATGTATTGCGGAAAGATGAACGCATTGAGGCGGACCGTTTCGAAGAGCGCCGTGACGCTCAGATATGCGCCGACGGACGTCAGCATCCAGAGGAGAATTCTGAGCTGCCTCTCGCTCGCGAAGACATGCGGTGCGGCGACGAACATCGCGAATGGAACCAATCCGAACGTGTCGAGGAGGTGGAACATCCCTTCGCGTTCGGTGAGCGTCCCGACCCAAATTGCGGAAACCACCGCGTACACGGCCGCGAGAAGAAGCAGCCAGTGCGCTGGCTCGAGCCGCGAGCCACGCGCCGTCGACGTTCGCCGGACAACGAACGCTACGAATGCTATGAAGAGCACGACCCGGTCTAGCCCAATCGAAAGCTGCGTGACCGCGAGCTCCGACCAGTTTCCCGCGAAGATCGAGAGTCCGAGCGCCAGGCTGAAGATCCACGCGAGATCCGCTCGCGCGGCGAGGGCGCCTGCGAACCCGAGAAGGCCGAGCGCGAGCAGGGTTCCCGCTCCGCCGGCGATCAACCTTCAGACTCACTGCGCGGAACGACCTCGCTCAGGCCGGCGGCTTCGGTCGGCGTCCAAGGCGGAAAAGCGGGTTCGACCTGCGACGTCCGCCGCAACCTGTCGACGACGAGCGCGAGCCCGCAGCCGGTGATGAGCCCGCCGAGGAGGCCGGCGAGAATGATCTTCTGGAGGGTCGAGCTTCGGTCACTCGCTGCCTGCGTCGGAGGATTGAGAACAGTGACGGAGTGCCCGAGCGCGCGCGCCAGCTGTGTCTCAGCGTACACCGACCGAAGCCCCTCGAGCCGCACTTCGGCGGCGAGCCGCTGCGCGCGCGCCCGCTCGAGCGCGCGCCGGTTTGCGTCGGACGCGGTCGCCTCGAACTCCGACTCCCGCTCTGCAGCGCGCGCGACGGCGCCTGCAGCGGC
>JACDAN010000192.1 GCA_013695385.1 Actinomycetota bacterium
ATGCCGAACCCCAGGGCGAGCCACGCGCCGCGGCCAAACGTGAAGTAGAGCGTCGCGGCGAGGAGCGGCGGTGTCGCGGAAGCGAGAGCCGCGTGCCTGGTCTGCGCCGATCGCGCTGCAAAGCCGACGGCGAGCAGCAGGCCCATCGCCGCGAGCAGGGCGACGCCGTTCGCGTAGCCGATCGGCTCGGAGAGGCGCTCGGCGGCCTGCGGATCGGCTGAGAGGGGTATCTCCGGGTTGCCGAGAAGCCATCGCGCAAGCCCATAGCCGCAGAGCAGCGTCGCTCCCCCGAGCACCCCCGCGAGCAGCGCGGGGCCGGCGCCCGCGAGAGCGAAGACGGCCACAGCAGCCGCGTAGGAGAGGACTCGCCCGGCGTCCTCGACGGACGCGCCCACGTGGCTCGACCAGAGAGAGGACATGCCCGACCAGACGAAGAGGGCGGCCAGCCCGGCGACGAGCACGATCGCCCATCGACCCGGGCGGGGAGCCCCCCGGGTGAGAAGCGCGGCGAGCAGCGCCAGCAGGAGGACAGCGCTCCAGCCCCAGGCCGTCGGGGCGTACCCGCCCTCGTCGAAGCCCAGCGCGACGACGAGCGCAAAGGCTCCCAGCGCCGGGACGGCGTCGCGGGGCGACGGCATCGCCGTAGGGTACGACCGATGGTCCTCCCCGATTCTGCGCGTGCACTTCTCGAGTCCGACGCGCTGGCGCATCTCGTCACCCTGAACACGGACGGATCTCCGCAGGTAGCTGCATCTGGGTCGGGCTCGACGGCGACGAGATCGTCTCGGGCCACCTCAACGACCGCCAGCAAAAGCTCCGAAACATCCGGCGGGACCCGCGGGTGACGCTCTCCTTGGCCGGCACGAACATCCACCCGCCGGGCCTCAAGGAATATCTCGTCGTCCACGGGCAGGCCCGGCTCGAGGAGGGCGGCGCAGCGAAGCTCCTCCAGCGGCTCGCCCGGGTCTATCTTGGCCCGGACGTCAGGTTTCCACCGATGGACGACCCGCCCGCCGGTTACGTGATGCGCACGAAGCCCGAGCGAATCGGCGGCGTCGGCCCCTGGAGCGATTAGCCGCCGGTCGCAGAGAAGTGCTGGTAGTCGGGCGAGCCTGACCACCGGCCGCCCCACGACCAGCCCGCGCCGTCGAAGGCTTCGACGAGGACACCCCCGGGGAGCGCCATCCCCGGCCGCCGTCTCGAGCGGTCGAGGTACCTGCGGCCCCTGGGTGGACGAACGACGCCACGGTCGAGGTACGGGTTCTCGACGGGATTGACGTCGATCGCTTTCCCGAACGCGTGCGTCGACCACCGGCGGGGGCCTCCGGCGACCGCATAGCGGCAGTTGAAGGCCGAGGTGTTGTCAGCGGCCAGGGAGGCCTCGTCGCTCCCGCGGTACGCGTCGACCGGTCGCATGCGGCGGATCGGGAAGCGCGCTCTGTACAGCCGGCGGAATACCGCGACGACGTCCCGCGCGACGGTCGCGTGGACCACGAGCACACCGGTGTGCAGCTTGCCGTCGAAGGCCCAGTGGCGCAGCCGGACTGCCCGCAGCTGCGAGGGGCTGACCGGGCAGCCCGGTCGGTAGGAGTGGGGTAGGTCGTCCGCCGCCACCCTGGTGATCACTGCGGAGAACTGTGGAGTCGCCGCTCCGGCGAGAGGAGTCGCCAGGAGCGCCGTAGCGGCCAGGAGCGCCAGCTTCGGCATGCGCCGAGGGTACTCTCAAGCGCGATGCGCACGCTCGGATTCGCCGCCCTCGCCCTTGGGGGCGCCTTCTTCGCGGCGGTTCCGACCGCCGGCGTCGGCGCGGCCACCTGCACGAAGAATCTGGCCGGCACGATCCGCGGGGCCCGATCGGCGGATCAACTGGTCACCGTGGAGGCGGCCCGGTACGGGACGACCTACGCGACGCTGCGGCTCTGGCAAAGGGACGCGGACGGCTGCTGGGAGCCGGCGGCCGGCCCGTGGACGGCGCGGGTCGGCCGTAACGGGATCGCAGACCGGCGTCGCGAAGGCGACGGGACGACGCCGACGGGCCTCTACACGATCGGGCCCGTCATGTACGGAGTGGCCGCGAATCCGGGCGTCAGGTACCGCTACCGCCGGGTGGTCTGCGGCGATTGGTGGGTCGAGGATCCGCGGTCACCTGCGTACAACACGTTCCAGCACGTCCGCTGCGGCGCCCCGACGCCGTTCAGGACGAAACCGCCGGCCCTGTGGCAGGACCGGGTGGCGTACCGCCACTTCGCGGTCGTCGAGTACAACATGCGGCCAATCGTGCCCGGCCGCGGCTCCGGGATCTTCCTCCATGTTGCGAAGAACGGCCCGACGGTGGGCTGCATCAGCTTGCCGAGGCGCGAGCTCACGACGACCCTGCGCTGGCTCAGGCCGGCGAGCCGACCGCTGATCGCGATCGGCACCAGGTCCACCTTCCGCCGGCTCTAGTCGCGGTTGCCGAAGAAGAGCAGTGCGAAATACACGAGCTGGGTCAGCGCGGCGAGCGCTCCGGCGACGTAGGTCATCGCCGCCGCGTTGAGGACCTTCTGCACGCCGGCCGCCTCACCCGCGCCGACCAGGCCGAGCTCGCGGAGCTGGACACCGGCCCGCTTCGAAGCGTTGAACTCGACCGGCAGCGTCACGAGGTGGAAGGCGACCGCCACCGCGTAGAGCGCGACCGCGATTCCGATCAGCCCGGTGGCCTGCAGGAGGAACCCGAGGATGAGCAGCCACATCCACGCGGTCGACGCGAACGCCACGGCGGGGAACATCGCCGACCGGATCTTCAGCGGGCCGTAGCCGTGCGCGTCCTGAAGCGCATGGCCGGTCTCGTGGGCTGCGACGGCCGCGGCAGCCACCGACGGCGGCGCGTACACAGACTCCGAGAGGAACAGCGCCTTCTTGCGCGGGTCGTAATGGTCGGACAGCGCCCCTCCGGGCGAGACCTCCACCGGAACCTCGTCGAGGCCGTTCCGGTTCAGGATCTCGCGCGCCACCTGCGCGCCTGTCAGTCCGCTGCCGATCTCGACCTGCGAGTACCTGGCGAACGTTCGCTTCAGCCAGGCCTGGACGCCGAGGCCGATGACGAGCGGTGGGATCATGAACGCGAGATAGAGCCCCCAGCCTCCCATGGTTCGAAGGGTAGCGTTTCGACATGGCCGAACCAGCCCGAACGCGCCGCCGGCCCTGGCGCGAGGCGCCGAGCGATCGCGCCCGCGTCCGGCGGATCCCGGAACGCGGGTCCTACGATCGGGGGGCCGCCGACGAGATTCTCGACTCGTCGTGGTTCTGCCACGTCGGATTCGTCCAGGAGGGAAGGCCGTTCGTGATCCCGATGCTCCACGCCCGGGTCGACGACACCGTGTACCTCCACGGATCCGCCGCCAGCCGCCTGCTCGGGCTCGGCGAGACGGAGGTCTGCCTCGCTGTCACGCTCGTCGACGGACTCGTCCTCGCGCGCTCGGCCTTCCATCACTCTGCGAACTACCGCTCCCTCGTCGCCTTTGGCCTGTCGCGCGAGGTGCCGGCAAACGAGAAGGAGACGGTGCTCGAGGCGTTCAGCGAGAAGCTCCTCGCCGGTCGCTGGACCGACGTGAGAGCACCGAACGAACCGGAGCTGAAAGCGACGAGCGCCCTGGCGGTGACGCTCGAGGAATTCTCGGTCAAGTCCCGTTCGGGCCCGCCCGGGGACGAAGAGGAGGACTACGAGCTCGATGTCTGGGCCGGCGTCCTCCCGGTGGAGCAGCGGGTGCTCGAACCGATCCCCGACCCCCGTCTCAAGCCGGGAGTCCAGCTGCCGCCCTATCTCCGCTAGACACGTCCGAAGCGGACGCTACGGTCGGCGACCCATGCGCCTGATCGTCGCCCGCTGCGAAGTCTCGTACACCGGCCGGCTCTCCGCCTTCCTCCCCGAGTCGACGCGACTCCTGATCGTCAAGGCGGACGGATCCGTGCTCGTCCATGCAGACGCCGGCGGCTACAAGCCGCTGAACTGGATGACTCCGCCGACCGTCGTCGAGGCGGAGGGCGACCCGCTGAGGCGCCTCCTGGTGCGGAAGAGAGCAGGCAAGTCGGAGGACCGACTGGAGATCCGGATCGTCGAGCTCCTGAGCGATGTCTCCCACGAGATGGGTGAGGCGGCTCCGCTCGAAAAGGACGGCGTCGAGCGCGATCTTCAGGAGGCGCTCGCGGAGCAGCCCGAGCTGCTCGGCGACGAGCTTCGCCTGTTCAGGCGCGAGTGGCCGACGGACATCGGCCCGGTCGACCTCATGTGCCGGGACGAGAGCGGCGGTTGGAACGCCGTGGAGATCAAGCGAATCGGGACGATCGACGCCGTCGAGCAGCTCTGCCGCTACCTCGAGTGCATCCGTGTCGACCCGGTGAAGGCGGCGTGCCGCGGCATCCTCGCCGCGGGCCGCTTCCGCCCGCAGGCGGTTGCGCTCGCGACTGCGCGTGGCATCTCCTGCGTCGAGGTCGACCTCGACGTCCTGCG
>JACDAN010000127.1 GCA_013695385.1 Actinomycetota bacterium
TCGGCGATCGCCCGCCTGACGTCCTTCACGGTCACGTCCTCGCAGATGCAGACGAAGGACTTACTCCCGCCATCGAATGAGGGTCGCGGGATCGAGGCCGCACTGCGCTCGCCCGTCACAGAGCCGACCGCCTCCACGTTCGCCGGGAGGTCACGCGGGATGAAGATCCCGCGCACCGGGTCATACTCGATCCGTGCGCCGGCCTGCGCAAGCAAGGAGTACGCGGGCTGCCTACCACCCGACATGACGATCAGATCGCAGCCGACTGAGCGACCGTCGATCTCCACCGAGCGGACGCGCCCGCGTTTCCCACGTGCAACGATCTCGACCGGTTGGCTGCGGCGGAGGCGCACAACCTCCGCGACGTCCACTCCTGCGTCGCGCAGGTCGGTCGCGGCAGTCACGCCGCTCTGGTCGGCCGTGATCACGACCGCCCGCTCGCCGGGCCTGAGCGACCAATCTCTCACCAGGCGGCGGACCGCGCTGGGCAACATCACGCCGACGAGGTCGTTGCCGGGAAAGACGAGCGGCTGCTCGATTGCTCCCGTCGCGACGACGATCCTCTGTGCGCGAAAGCGCAACAGGACATTTCCGGCGTCCACTGGTACGAGCCCGCCCTCATAGATCCCGAGCGCGCGGGCCGGGGCGACGACCTCGATCGCCGGGCTGCGAATCGCCGCCGCGGGGAGCTGGTCGACCCCCTCGTCGACGAGAACAACTTCCTCGCCGTTCTCCGAGGCTGCCTTCGCGGCCGCAACACCAGCGCGTCCACCTCCGATCACGAGAACCTGCGTGTGGCGATGCTCGGTGTCGAAGCGACGCTGGCGAGTGGCGTCCTTCTGCACGCGACCGAGGCCGGCGACATTGCGCAGAAACCGCTCGTAGAGCGGCCACGCCCAGCGCGGGCGGATCATCGTGCGGTAGTAGAAGCCGACGGGCGTGAAGGGCCCGCCGATCCGGTCGACGACGTTGAGCAGGTCACGGTCGAGCGAGCCGAGCACATTCTGGGCGCTGACCCGTGCACCCTCCCGCGCTGGCTCGACGCACACGCGGACGTTCGGCACGCCGTCGACGGTCATCAGGCAGTTCGGACAGTTGCCCGCGCAGCAGAGCAGGCCCCGCGGTCGGTGGTACTTGAAGCTTCGCGAGAACACGCGCCGCCCGGAGGCGAAGAGAGCGGATCCGACCGTCTCGCCGGCATATCCCTCGATCGGCCGACCCTCGAAGGAGAACCTGACTACTTGTGCTCTATCGATGTGCTCTCGCGGCTGAGGAGGAAGCCTCATCAGACTGCGGGCGTGTCGGGGATCGCAGGCTCGCGCGGTGCGGGCGTGCCAGCGGCATCGGGTGACGGAAGCTCGGTTTTCAGGACCTCGTTCGTCCGCGTGTCGCGCTCGGCGAGAAACCAGAGCTCACAGCCGAAGCGGTGGTACCACCACTCGCGCTGTACGCCCGCTGTGTTCCGACGGAAGTGGATGTAGGAGGCGAGTTCTCGAGGCGACGGCGAGCCTTGCGGACGCGCCGTCGTCTCTCCGGCGTAGGCGAATTCGCCGACGTCGCGCGGGCCGCAGTTAGGGCACGGAAGGAGGAACGACATCCGGCAACGCTATCGCCGACAGAGAAATAGCATTGCCATTCTGGCATGGTGACCGACCAACTGCAACTGCCTTGCAGGGTCTCCAACGCCCACGGCTCGCGTGGGGCGACCGAGCGGAACTCTCCTGACCGTCCAACTCGCTTTCGCCGAGGGATGTAGTGAGCGGAGAAAGCCTTGCCTCGTTGGGCGAGTTGGTCACATCGTATCGATCGGCCGGTCGGCGCGATCGAGCGACCAGGCAACCTGGACGAGCTGATCGACGTCGCCGTCGCGACTAGCGGCATGAAGGCGACGATGCACGCCCAGGGATCGCGCTGGGCGTTCGAGGCCCCGGCGTACTGCCCGAACGTGGTGATCGACATGTCGGTTCTGTCGGGCTTCCCGAGGGAGCTGCACGACTCGATTCTGCGCGCCGATCGGATTCCAAAACGGCACCCCGTCGGCGTCGCTGCTGGGACGAAGATACGGGACCTGTATCGGGCGCTCGCGTTCGACGATCCGGCCGCCCGCGGCTACGTGGGCCATCCGAGGTCGCCCTACCCGGCACGGCCGGACATCCCGCTCGCCTTCGAGAACGGTCGGATCTGGACACTGCCTGTCCTCGGCGGCGCCGGAGGTCAGTCGCTTGCTGGGGCGATCACAACCGGTACCCATGGCGGCGATGCCGCCAGGCCGCCACTCTCCGACGCGGTGCGCGCGGCTACCGCGAGACCGCCACGGCGCTGGCCGCCGCGTTCGCCCGTGCCCAGGACTTCGTGTACATCGAGACTCCGGCGCTCGATGGACTGCCGATCGGGACCGGCGACGACGAGCTCGCCGTCTGGCAGGCGCTCGTCGATCGCGCCTCGGCGAACTCCGCGCTGCGGATCCTCATCTGCCTTCCGGCCCATCTCACGCCGGGTGCTCCGGCGAAGCTGCAGCGGGTACGCGATCGGGGCGTGCGGGCCGCCATCGACGCGCTGCGTGCCGCGGCCCGCGATCGACTTGGCGTCTTCAACGCGGTGACCGGTCCGGGTCGCTCGTTGCACCTCGATGCCACGAGCGTGGTCGTGGACGATGCGTGGGCCCTCACCGGTTCCACCCACCTGTGGCGGCGCGGTCTCAGCTTCGACGCGTCGCTCGCAGTGGTCGTGTTCGACGAGCGGCTCGTCGACGGCAGGCCGGCCGATGTCGTGGCCTTCCGCCGGGCGTTGATCGCCGGGCGGCTCGGCCTGCCCGTGAACCTGCTCCCCGAAGATGCGAGCGAGGTCGTGCGGGCCGTGCGCCAGCTGTCCGAGCGGGGCGGCGGGCCTGCGACTGAGCCCGGAGACGCTCGACGAGCCCGACCCGATGCCGACCGACGTCGACGTCACGGCATGGAACCCGGACGGTTCGTCGGTGGCCGGCTTCAACGCGATGACCTGGCTGACGACGATGGCCGCGGCCGTGCAGGCCGAGCTCGAGGCGGAGGTCCCGGAAGCCCCGTAGCGCTGGGGCGCCCACACGCGCGATATAGCCCGGGCTGCGTACCCGCGCCTCGTTGTCTGTTTTCATAACAAGCAACGAACGTCGGAAGGCGACCGGTCACTCATCTCGGTTGCGTCCGCCGTCCGTGGATCCTGAAAGGATGCTGGTGGCGACCGGACTTACCTCCTGTGTCTGCGCACGGGCGCTGTAACTCGCCATCAGGG
This sequence comes from Actinomycetota bacterium, assembly GCA_013695385.1. Classification (GTDB taxonomy): domain Bacteria; phylum Actinomycetota; class Thermoleophilia; order Gaiellales; family Gaiellaceae; genus JACDAN01. Next base: position 3,268 of record JACDAN010000127.1, read on the forward strand.
CTTGTGTGCCGAACCCCGGCCGTTGCTTGCGGTCGCTGATCGCCGGCCTCGAGCGTCGTAGGCGTCCGGCTCTGCGTTGGCCGAGATCGTACGCCGCGCTGCGCTCCTGACCGGAACAGGTGCTGGTGGCGGAGCGCGACAACGCCGCGCCGGGGATCTTGCTGCTACTTCTGGTTCTCGGCCCGCCCGGCGCCGCCGGCTTCAGTACGAGCTGACGTTCAGCACGCCTTCGGGGAACGCGTCGGGGTCGCCGGGGAATTGATTCCGCTCGGCGATTCCCGGCTACTCTGGTTCGTACCACGGGCGAAAGGCCTAGCCGCGTTCGTATTGAAGGGTTCTCGGTGGATCCAAGCGGCTTGGAACTGGGGTAAGGGGTCGTGATGGGTCGGCGCGTTGTGATAATTGGTTGGCTGGTCGTCGTCGCCGCTTCGGCGATGTTGCTCGGTGCCTCCACGGCCGAGACCGCGCTCGATGGCCGGGGCTTCGTCGTAGGCTTCAGTGAGGATCTGCCGAGGGCGATCGGCGCGGAGGCGGTAACCCCCGCACGTGATCTTGGTGCGAAGGCCTTCCGGTTCACGCTCCAATGGGCGCCGGGTACGACGCGCGTCGCCGATAGCGACATCGCGGACTTCCAGGAGGTCATCCGTGACACCTCGGGGCTGAACGTCGTGCTGGCTGTGTACAGCTTCGGAACGAACGCTCCGCAGACGGATGTCGGGCGGGGCGAGTACTGCGCGTATGTGCGTGACGCGCTCACTCGCCTTCCCTCGGTGCGCGACGTGGTGATCTGGAACGAGCCGAACAAGAGCCTCTTCTGGTCGCCGCAGCTGGCCGGCAACGGCGCGGCCGCATCGCCCGTTGCCTACGAGGCGCTGCTTGCGCGCTGCTACGACGTCCTGCACGCATCGTTTGCCGACGTGAACGTGATCGGTCTGGCGCTCTCGCCGGCCGGGAACGACGACGCGGGATCGCATTCGCCGGGCGCCTTCATCCGCGCGGTAGGAGAGGCGTACCGGGCAAGTGGGCGAGCCCGGCCGCTCCTGGACACCGTTGGTCACCACGCCTACGGCGTGACGGCGCAGGAGCGACCGTGGCGGAAGCACGTTGGTTCGAAGGTTCTCTCGCAGGGCGACTGGAACAAGTTGATGTACAACCTGTGGCTCGCGTTCGGCGGCACCGCTCAAGCGATCCCCGGCGCCGGCGGGGTCGGCATCTGGTACATGGAGGGTGGCTCCCAGACGGCGATCGACGCCGGCAAGGAAGCGGTGTATTCGGGCGTCGAGAACGTTGCGGTCATCCCCGACTACGCCGGCGGTGAGCCCGATGCTCCTCCGCCTGCGGAGGTGAGCGTCGCCCCGGATCAGTACACGCAGGTGCGCGACAGCATTCGGCTGGCCGCCTGCCAACCGTATGTCGCCGCGTACTTCAACTTCCTGCTCTTCGACGAGCCGCGGCTTGCCGGTTGGCAGTCTGGCGCTTTCTGGGCCGACCGGACGCCCAAGGATTCCGTGCCTGGCTTCCGGCAGGCGATCTCGGAGGCGAACGCAGCCGCCGTTGCCTGCGATGCCCTCAAGGGCGGCCGGCCGAGCGCTGACTTCATGCCACCTTCGACGCCGACGGATCTTGCGGCGACGGCGCGGCAGGACCTGCTCGGCGTCGAACTCGCGTGGTTTGCGAGCAGCGACGATCAGAGCTCGATTGGCTATCGGATCTACCGGAATGGCGCCCACGTGGGGACGACCTCGGGGACGGCGTGGACGAACGTGGCCGTGGCGCCCTCGACCACGTACACGTACACCGTACGCG
>JACDAN010000215.1 GCA_013695385.1 Actinomycetota bacterium
CCGCCTTCGTGAACATCGGCCTCGTCCCCGACTCCGGCGGCACCTACTTCATCGCGCGCCTCCTCGGCCCGGCCCGCGCCTTCGAGTGGATGTCATCCGGTCGGCGCCTCACGGCCGCGGAGGCGCAGGCCTGGGGTCTCGTGTCAGAGGTCGTCGAGCCGGAGACGCTCGGGGTTCGAGCCGCAGAGCTGGCCGCCCGCCTCGCGGCGATGCCGACACGCGGGATCGGGATGACCAAGCGCCTCTTCGACCGAGCCGCCGAGTCCTCGCTGGAGGAGCAGCTCGAGCTCGAGTCGCAGCTCCAGTCCGCGGCCACGCAGACGGAGGACTTCCGCGAAGGCGTGGCAGCCTTCCTCGAGAAGCGCGAGCCCCGATTCACCGGCCGCTAGGCCTTGTTCTCCCTCTTACTGCGCCTGGAGGATGGCGAGAATCTCGCCGTCGTCGGGAAAACGACCGGACTCGCGCTTCGAGAAGACGAGCTCGCCGTCCCGGAAGACGTCGAACTGCCCGTTCGCGCCCGGAAGGTCCGTAGCCGAGATTCCGTTGGCGTTCAACTCGGCCGCGAGACTCGCGGCCCGTACGTCGTAGCCGTTTCAGGTCGGGCAGTAATGGATCTCGACGCTCACGCGGCCCAGCGTACGCCACGGTGAGGCCCCGCCGCACCCGGCGGGGCCTCACCACGCCGATTCAGTCGAGCTTGACGGCGACAAGACGCAGATTCCGGACGAACGGGCCTGCCTTGGCGCCGTTGTGCGCGCATCCGACCTGGAACTTCACGTCGACGGGGGCGACCATGAAGCCCATGAGCGAAACCTTTTTCGTCCCCCGCTCGGAGAGAGACACGCTTGCGTCGTCGAGGGGCTGCCGGTTCGCGGTCAGGGTGCAAGAGAGGCTGTACTCCGACACGCCTGGCCCCTTGAGGGCTTGGACGACCTGGACAGGCAGGGACAGCATTTGTTTCGAGAGCGCCCTTGCCATGCCACCACCGAGCACCCCGTTCGAAACCACGGAGCCGAGCGTCGGGTTGGAACCTTACGGGGTGGGTGTCTTCCCGAGCCCCGGCGCCGAGACGAAGACGCCTCGAGCGAAGACCAGATAGCTCCCGGGCTGCTCGAGGTACTTCTCCCCGACGATCGTTCCGTTGTCGTCCTTGTGGCGGATCAACCACGGCGAGACGTCGACCAGCCAGTCGTTGACGGCTTGCTGCCAGCGTGGCAGCTCCGTAAGGAGGTCGTGGATGTTCAAGAACTCCAGAGTTGGAAGCTCGACCGGTCCGTCGTAGCCGGTCTTGTACTCGAAGACCTGGATCTTGGGGGGCGGTGGTGGTGTCGCCGTCGGAGTGCCCCCGGTCGTCGCCGCCATCAGACTCCAGCTGCATCCCGATTCGCACCTCATGTCCGGGGCGGTCCAGTCGCCGCGCCAGGACAGATCCGCCACCGCCTCTCCGAGCGCCGCTGTCCGCCGCTCGTCATCGTCACCCATGCACCCGGTAACGATGATTGCGAGCAGCAGTCCTGCCAGTACGTGCTGGGAACGCTCACATGGCTCCTCCTTTGAGCCGATTCGCACGATCTTTTATAGGCAAGACGGCCAGGAAGTACAAGATCTTCCCGAGTGGGTCAGGACTGGAGGTCGACTGTCGTCAGCGCGTCCCCCGCCGGGCTACGCGCGCGCCCTCGACTTCTCGAAGCTTCTGCTCATCCGGCCGGCGGCGTAGTTCACCGCTTCCTTCGCGGCGTCGAGCGCCGCGCCCATCCCGAAGAACTCGTGCGTGACGCCGTCGTAGTGCCGGTGCTCGACCTCTACGCCAGCCGACCGAAGTCGCTCGGCGAGCAGCGGGCCGTCGTCCCGCAGCGGGTCGATCTCGGCGTTGACGATCGTGGTCGGCGGGAGCCCGAAGAGATCGGCGTTCGAGTTCGAGAAGTACGGGTCGCCGGCCTCCGGGGCGTAGTGCTCGGCGAACCACTCCATCATCGGCTTGCTGAGCGGCTTCGCCTGGGCGTGCTCCTCGAACGCGGGCTTCGAGAAATCGCCGTCCACGATCGGGTAGACGAGCAGCTGATGCACGGGCATCTGTAGACCCTCGTCCCGTGCGCGCAGCGTCGTCCCGCAAGCGATGTTCCCGCCCGCACTCTCGCCGGCGATCGCGATCGTGCCGTTTCCGCCGAGCTCGTCCACGTTGTCCAGAACCCACCGGTATGCGGCGAAGGCATCGTTATGCGCGGCCGGGTACGGATCCTCCGGCGCCAACCGGTAGTCGCAGGAGACGACCACGCAGCGAGCGGCATTCGCAAGCGCCCGCGGGGAGCTGTCGTAGACATCGAGGTCCGCGATCACGAAGCCGCCGCCGTGGTAGTAGACGAGGATCGGAAACGGGCCTTCGCCCTCCGGTGTGTAGATGCGAATCGGGTTCTTCCCGACGAGCGGCAAGCTGCTGTCCGCGTTGTCGATCTTTCGGTCGTCGACCGAGGCCACCGGCTCGGGGTCGATGCTCTCGCGGCGCTTCTCGAGCACCCGTTCGACCGCGTCGGCCGGCGTCGGCTGCTTTCGGGCTTCCTTCGGGTCGAGCATGTGAATCGGCTCTGGGCCGAGCTCCTCGAAAGCGTCGAGAATCTCCTGCATCTGCGGGTTGGCGGCCATGGGGCTCCTTTCGAGAGTGACATGTCGTGCGCGAACACCACGCAGGAGAGGTTCGTGCCCGGGCGCCGTTCCGGTTCGTTGTGCGTCTACATGAGCGTGAACGCACTCAGATCGTCTTGAACTGCTCGAACGGCTGCCTGCAGCCGCGGCAATACCGGAGTGACCGGCAGGGCGTCGGTCCGAAGATGTTCTCGAGTGCCGTGTCCGTCGAGCCGCAATAAGGGCAGCGGAACGCCCCGGTCTGGAGTTGGACGAGTCGCGGGCCCCCGGCCTCGCGCGGCGTCGGTGGGGCCAGCCCGGCGGCGCGCAGCTTCTCCCTTCCCTCGGGGGTGATCCGATCGGTCGACCACGAATCGTCCGAGATCACCGCCACCACGGGCTCGGCACCGAGCTCGCGAACCTTCTTTGCCATCGCGTCGCGCATCACCTCGAGCGCCGGGCAGCCGAGGAACGTCGGCGTGAACTCGACCCGAACCCGATCGTTCTCCACCTCGACGGCTCGAACGACTCCGAGGTCGACGAGCGAGATGACAGGGATCTCCGGATCGGGGATTTCGGCCAGCGCAGCCCAGACCTGGGCCTCCGTCACCACGTCGCGCCCGCCACCGACCGCCGGACCATCGTCATCTCCTCCCAGAGCGCGGCGAACTCCCGCGTGTGATCCCCGCGCCCGTCCACCAAGGGCCGAAGCTCTTCGAGCGCCTCGAGATAACGCGGTTCTTCGGCGAGGCGTTCGTTCCACATCTGCGCGTGCATCCGGTGGTACGCCTCCTCCCGGTCGATCTTCGCTGCCAGGCCGGCCACCTCCGGGTCGTCCGATGCCTTGAGCGCTTCGAGTCGCTTCTCGTCGGCCTCCTCGTACAGCCAGTGGCGCGCGATCGTTCGCGCCCAGTCCGGGACGAGGCGCAGCTCGACGAAGCGAGAGCACTGGTACTCGTCCGGCGAGCGATCGAAGGCGAGCGCATCGGCCGTCGTCCCGAGCTCGTCGGCGACGAGCTGGTAGAGCGCTCGCGCATGGCCGATTTCGTTCTGCACGATGGACGAGAAGGCGACGTCCTCCTCGAGAAACGGCGCGATCCCCGTCCACTCGGAGTTGCGCCAGCCGAGGACGAGCTCGTCGTCAGCGATCGGCAGGAGGAGCTGTGCCCGCTCGCTCACGCGCCTCCTTCAGCTTCTCCTTGAGCGGGTAGCCGTCGACCCGGTGGTAGTTCTTCTGGAGCTCGTCGACGAACTCGTGGATCTCCGCCACCGCCTCACGCGGGACGACCCAGAGGGCGACGGACTCACCGCGTCTGCCGTACTGCTCGCGGGCGTACGCCTCGGCGAAGGCCGCGTCAGGCGCGCCGACGGAGCCGGCATGGGCAAACGCCTGACCTTTCCGCTCCTGCCGAAAGACCTCGTAGACGATCACGCCGCTTCGGCGAGCACCGTGCGGCGGACCCACTCGGTCTCGGCGCGCGTCGTCTTGCGCAGCTCGAGCCGCTCCGCCGTCTGCGGGCCGTGGCCGGTGACCACGTGCTTGAGCTCGGCCCAGTCCGGCTCCGTGTACTCCCAGACGCCTTCGTCGTTCTTACCGAGCTTCGGGTCCGGGACGATCAGCCCGAGCTCCCAGATCTGCGGGACGTAGCCGTCGAGGAACTGTTGCCGTGCCTCCTCGTTGCCCTGACTCTTGATCCGCCACTGGAACATCGGGTCGTCCGCCGGCGAGATCGGATTCCCGTGGAACTGCATCAGGGGGGCCCACCACCGGTTCAGCGCCTCCTGGACGAGCTCTCGCTGCTCGTCGGCGCCGTTCATCATCGTGAGGATCACGTCGCGGCCGTGGAGGATGTGGAACGACTCCTCCCAGCAGATCTTCTTCATGATCCTCGCGTACGGCGCGTAGGAGCACTTGAGGAGCGCCTTCTGGCTGATGATTGCCGCGGCGTCGACGAGCCAGGCGATCACGCCGACGTCGCCCCAGGTCTCCGTGGGGTAGTGGAAGACGTTGTGGAACTTCGACTTGCCCGAGATCAGGTCCTCGAGGCACTGCTCGCGCGGCTTCCCGAGGTCTTCGACGACGCGGTAGATGAGCTGCGCGTGGCCGACCTCGTCCTGCACCTTCGCGGTGAGGGCCAGCTTCCGCTGGAGGGTGGGTGCCCGAAGGATCCACTCGCGCTCGGGCAGGACGCCCATGAGCTCGGAGTTCCCGTGCATCTCGATGAACTTGACCAGCTTCGCCCGGTAGTCGTCGGGCATCCAATCGTCCGTCTCGACCTGCCCGCCGGACTGGACGTACTCGAGGAACTCCTGCTCGGTCATACGACTCCTTAACGAACGATCGTTAGGGTCTAATCGTACTATGACCACTCGTAGAGCGGAGCTAACTCGCGCAGCCGCCCGGCTGTTCGCCGAGCGCGGTTACCACGGGACGTCGATCGGAGACCTCGCAAGGGCGCTCGGAGTTCAGAAGGGCTCCCTCTACGCCCACATCGACTCCAAGCAAGACCTCCTCTTCGAGGCGATGAGCGAGGGAGCGCGCGCGTTCCACGAGGCCCTCGATGCGGTGCCGGACGATCGGCCGGCGGCCGAGCGGATCCGGCTCGCCCTGCGCGCGCACCTGCGCGTCGTCGCGGAGCAGCTCGACGTCGCCACGGTGTTCGTGCGCGAGTGGCGGTACCTCGAGGGCGAGCGCGCAGAGGCCTTCGTCGCGGAGCGCCGGCGCTATGAGGAGCGCTTCCGGGCGCTCTTCCGCGAAGGGCGCGAAGTGGGAGCGTTGAGAACGGATCTCGACGAACATGCCGCCGTCTTGCTCGTCCTCTCCGCGGCGAACTGGGCCTACACCTGGTTGCCGGAGGGCGCCGATACGGACGAGCTCGCCGACCGCTTCGTCAGTTTGCTGGTGGACGGGGTTCGGGGCTACTCCACGCCCACCTAGGGCCGAG
>JACDAN010000216.1 GCA_013695385.1 Actinomycetota bacterium
CTGATGGACGAGCCCTTCGGCGCCCTCGACGAGATGACGCGCGAGCGCATGAACTCGGAGCTGCAGCGGATCTGGCAGAGCACGGGCACCACCATCGTGTTCGTGACGCACTCCATCCCGGAGGCGGTCTTCCTCTCGACACGCGTCGTCGTGATGTCGGCGCGACCCGGCCGGATCGTCGGAACCGTGGACATCGACCTTCCGCAGCCGCGGAACGTCGAGACCCGGGAGCAGCCCCGTTTCGCCGAGCTGATCCGCGACGTCCGCCGCCTGCTGCGCGAAGGCGGCGGCTTCGACGCGGAGCCCGCAGGTGAGGACGCGCTGATCGCAGCCGAGGAGGGCCTGTGAGCACGACCGTCGTCGAGCCGATCCCCCGGGGCACTCTCAGCACGAGGGTGGGGCGCGGCCTCTGGGACTGGTTCCCGGCAGTCGTCGTCTTCGTTGCCGGCATCGGGCTCTGGGAGGGCCTCGTTCGCGGGCTGGACATCCAGAACTTCCTGCTTCCGCCGCCCTCGGACATCGTCCGGACGCTCTGGACCGAGCGGGACACGCTCTGGGGCGCCGGTTGGTTCACGTTCCAGGAGGCACTCGGCGGCTTCGTCATCGGGTGTACCGCCGCGCTCCTCGCATCGCTCGTGCTCGCGCGCTGGCGGGCGCTCGGCGCGGCGCTCATGCCCTACGCGATCGCCGCGAACGCCGTCCCGATCATCGCCTTCGCCCCGATCACGAACAACTGGTTCGGGACGCTGAACCAGCTCTCGAAGATGGTGATCGCCGCCGTGCTCTGCTTCTTCCCGGTGCTCGTCAACTCGCTACGTGGGCTGACTTCGGTGCGGCCACAACAGATCGAGCTGATGCGCTCCTACGCAGCAGGCGACGTGGAGATCTTTCGCCGGGTTCGCGTCCCGAACGCCCTCCCGTACATCTTCACGGGCCTGAAGGTCGCAACGGTCCTCGCGATGATCGGTGCGATCGTCGGCGACTACTTCGGAGGGTCGCAGGACGCGTTGGGAATCCAGATCCGGCGGCAGGCAGGGATCTTCGCTTTCACCGAGGCGTGGGCGGCGATCCTCGTCGCCAGCATCATCGGGATCCTCTTCTACGGGGCAATCGCAGCCCTCGAACGGCTTACGATGCGCTGGCATCCGTCAGCGCGGGAGGCGGCGGAGTGAAATCGGGCAACTCTCGGAACCGAAAGGGGAAGTGGATGCGGAGAAGCAGGTGGTGGTCCGTCGCCGCGCTGATGGCTGCGGCGATGTTCGCGCTCGCAGGCTGTGGAGGCGACGACGGCGACGGTGACGGCGGAAGCGCCGGCGGCGACCTCGACAAGGTGACGCTTCAATCGAAGTGGGTCGTTCAGGCCCAGTTCGCCGGGTACTACGCGGCCGCCGAGCAGGGTTTCTACGAGGACGAGGGCCTCGACGTCACGATCAGGCCAGGCGGGCCGGACATCGTCCCCGAGCAGGTCGTCCTCGGCGGGCAGGCGGAGTTCGGGATCAACTGGCTCGACAGCACGCTGGCGACGCGCGACAAGGACCAGGGCATCGTCAACATCGCCCAAGTGTTCACGCGCTCGGGCATGACCGAGGTGACCTGGAAGGACACGGGACTCGACCAGATCACCGACCTTCGCGGGAAGAAAGTCGGCGTCTGGCTCGGAGGCAACGAGCACAAGCTCTTCGCGGCGCTGAACAAGAACGGCCTCGACCCCCAGAAGGACGTGGAGATCGTCCAGCAGCCGTTCGACATGGAGCTGTTCCTCAAGCGCCAGATCGACGCCGCGGCGGCGATGACCTACAACGAGCTCGCCCAGGTGCTCGAGTCGAAGAACCCCGACACCGGCGAGCTGTACACGATCGACGACCTGAACGTCCTGAAGATGTCCGAGCTCGGGACGGGCGCCCTCGAGGACGGGATCTTCGTCCGCGAGGACTGGATCTCCGAAGAGGGGAACGAGGACATCGCGAAGCGGTTCCTGAAGGCGAGCTTCCGCGGCTGGGTCTACTGCCGCGACAACCCGGAGGAGTGCCTCCAGATCGTCCTCAAGAACGGGCCGACGCTCGGTGAGGGCCACCAGCGCTGGCAGCTGAACGAGGTCAACGACCTGATCTGGCCGGCGCCCAACGGCATCGGCGTCATGGATCCGGAGGCGTTCGACGTCACCAGTGAGATCGCATTGAGCGGCAAGGTGATCAAGACCGAGGCCAGCGAGGACGCGTATCGCACGGACATCGCCGAAGCGGCGATGAAGGAGCTCGAGGACGACGGCGTCGACGTCAAGGGAGACGACTGGCAGAAGGAGACCGTCGAGCTGACCGAAGGCGG
>JACDAN010000248.1 GCA_013695385.1 Actinomycetota bacterium
CGCGAGAGGAGGAGGTCGTGGCCGTCTTCGGCGAGCGCACGGGCCGCCGGCGGTACGCCCTCCCGCTCGGCGAGCGTCCGCTCGAGGGAGATGAGCCGCTCCCGGCCGAGGAGAGCCTCCTCGCGGAGCCTCTGACGCTCGAGCTCTGCGCGCGACGGCCCGGTGCGAAGCCTCGGGCGACTCGCGGCCTGCTGGAGGAACTCGGCGAGGGACGCTGCGGCTTCTCGCCGCAGGGAGACCCGCTCGCCCGCGCTGCGGAGCCGGTAGAGGGCGGCCGTGGCCTGCTCCCGGCGACCGGCGGCGTCCGCAAGCTCCTCCTCGGCCTGGTGCCGTGCGGCGAGGAGCTCCTCGAGCTTCGACTCGGTGCGGCGCTTGGCCTGTGACGCGGCGGACCGGCGCTCCTCGGACTCGGCGAGCCGCTCGTCGGCGGCGGCGACGTCCAGAGCGGCGACAGCGGCTTCCAGCCCCGAGATTTCTCCACCGAGCTTCTCCGCCCGCTCCGCGGCGCTCGCCTGGAGCGCAAGCGGACGAAGCCGCTTCTTCACCTCCGCCTCGATGTCGCGGGCCCGAGCGACGTCCTGTGCGACGCGCGCGAGCTTCAGCTCAGCGCGGTGGCGGCGCCGCTTGAACTTCCCGAGGCCCGCCGCCTCCTCGACGAGCGCGCGGCGCTCCTCCGGCTTCGAGGCGAGGATCTGCTCGACCTTGCCCTGCGAGATCACGGAGCCTGCGGCACCGCCGAGACCCACATCGGCGAGCAACTCCACGAGGTCAGTGCGGCGAACCGTGGTGCCGTTGATCAGGTACTGGCCCTCCCCACCCCGGTGCAGGCGGCGCATGATCGAGATCTCCGAGAAGGGCAGGTCGGAGATACCGCCGTCCTGGTTGTCGAGCTCGAGCTCGACCTGGCAGTAGGCAGCCGGTTTCCGGCCGCCGGAGCCGGAGAAGAGCACGTCGTCGGGCTTCTCGGCCCGCAGCTCGCTCGGGCTCAGGCTTCCCGAGGCCCAAAGCAGCGCGTCGGCCACGTTCGACTTCCCGGAGCCGTTCGGCCCGACGACCACGGCGACGCCCGGCTCGAGGCGAACCTCGACCGGTTCAGGGAAGGACTTGAAGCCGCGGATGCGGATCGCGCGAAGATGCACGCGGGCCGAACGCTAGTGGGGAAGCCGGATAGCGCTGAGGTTCTAACAGGCGAGGACGGTCTGCGACCCGGACGCGATTCTGCCGATCTGCAGAACGCCGCTTTGGTAATCAGGAACGCTCGCGCCCAGCCGGCGGTTACCGTCGCTGCCTCCCATCGCGACCCAGACCACGTTGCCGAGAAAGAGTGCGACGAGGCCAGCTCCGATGGCGACTCCGAGCTTCATCTGCCCCCCAGACGGGTCAGCGGCCACTCTTCTTCCCTACGGGCGAACCTTTTCCAGCGCCTGCTTGGCGGCTTCCTGTTCGGCGGCCTTCTTGGACGGCCCCACTCCCACGCCGGCCTGGTCGCCGTCGATCACCGCGGCCGACGTGAACTTTCGGTCGTGGGGCGGGCCGTCGACCTCGAGCACGGAGTAGCTCACCTGTCGCCCCAGCGCCGCCAGCTGCTCCTGGAGCTCCGTCTTGAAGTCGACGTGCGTCGTCGCGGCGTACTCGATCCTGTCGTTGAAGGCTTCCACGATCGCCTTTTCGATCTCCGCGAACCCGTGCTCGAGGAAGAGCGCCGCCAAGACCGCCTCCAGCAGGGCCGCCAGCACGTTCCGGTTCTTGGAGAGCCGTGCCAGCTCGTCGTCGGGGACGATCCCCGAGCCTCGCTCGGCCAACCGGCGTCCCAGATCCAGTTCGCGTGCGACGACTGCGCAGCTCGCGCGAGAGACGACGTGCGAGCGAATCTTCGCCAGCTTGCCCTCGGCGAGGTCGGGATACCGTTCGTAGAGCGCGCGGGCGACGACGAGCTCCAGCACGCTGTCACCCAGGAACTCGAGCCGCTCGTAGGAGGCGGCACGGTCCTGCGCCCACGACGGATGCGTGAACGAGTTGACCGCCCGCTCCAGGGGCAGCTCTTCGATCAGCCCGCTCAGGGCCCGAGAGCCGCCGGGCGGAGCGTCGTTACTGGTGCGAGGAGACGTATTCGACAGCCTGACCGACCGTCTGGATCTTCTGGGCGTCCTCGTCCGGGATCTTGATTCCGAACTGATCCTCGAGCTCCATGATCATCTCGACGAGGTCGAGCGAATCTGCGCCGAGATCCTCCTGGAAATTTGCCTCTTCTGTGATGTCGGCCTCTTCGACCGACAGACGCTCTGTCAGAACTTCCCTGATGCGCTCGAAGACTTCGTCGCGGGACGCTGCCATGTCACCTCGCTTGAGTGGTCGGGTCTGTGAAGCGCGCCGATTCTACGGAACTGGAGTGCGCAGCGGCTCGACTTCGCGCCCACGGTAGGTCTTGCACGTGGGACAGACGTGGTGCGGCCGCTTGGGACGGTGGCAGACCGGGCACTCGTTGACGCGCGGCGCCTCGATCTTGTGCTGCGCGCGGCGCTTGTCGCGGCGCGACTTGGACGTTTTCCTCTTGGGGACTGCCATAGCGGCGGCGGAGTATAGCTAGGCGTACTTCGCTAGAGCTTGTCTTTCAGGCTCTCGAGGGCCGCCCAGCGCGGATCCGGCCGCTCGTCCACGTGCTCGTGCGAGTTGTCGTTCAGGTCCTCTCCGCACAGCGGGCACAGCCCGGCGCAGTCCGGACGGCAGAGGATCTGCTCGGGAAGCTCCAGCGCGATCGCGTCTCGCGCCCAGTCCGAGAGCTGGAGGTGGTTGTCGACCACGTACTGGGTGCGCAGCTCGTCGGACTCGCCCGGGTTCGTGGCCTGGTACTCCCGCGCGTGAATCGGCAGGTCGACGACGGCCTCGTTCAAGCACCGGTAGCACGGGCCGTAGAGCCTCGGGCGGAATCCGAGCTCGAAGACGGTGCCGCTCGAGACCCTGTTGATGACGAGCTCGGACGGCACGGTCTCGGGCACGGGTAGGTAGCGCTGGCCGCCCAGATCGAAGGGCGCCAGTTCGATGTCCTCCTGATCCCGGTGCTCCTCGCCGGGGCGGATCTTCAGGCGCCTGAGGTCGAACGTCGTCACGACGGACGAGGGTAGCGAGCGGCCCACTGCTCGGCCGCCACCCGCTCGAAGAACTCGAGCGCCTCTTCCTCCGCCGGGACGTTGCGGATGTTCTCCTCGGCGAATCGCTCCGCCTTCGGCCAGTCGGAGGCGGCCACCCGGTCGGCGAACGCCTCGTGGTCGTAGGGGGTGCGGCGGAGCTCCACCCCGGGGCCGAGCGCGAGCCAGTGGGCGCCCGGGGCGCCGTACGCGAGTCCGACGCTCCCTGCATTGACGACGCGGACCCCGTCGACGACTCGATCGAACTGCATGTGGGTGTGGCCGCAGACCACCACGTCGGCCTCGACGTCCGCCACCATCTCGGCGAGCCACTCGTCAGGCGTCGTCTTCAGGATCATCTCCTCGTCGCTCCTCGGGGAGCCGTGGCAGAAGAGGACTCGGCCTACGCCTTCGACGTCGAGCTCGACGGTCTCCGGAAGGCCGCCGATGAACTCGCGGTGGCGCTCGTCGAGCTGGGCGCGCACCCACTCGTCGAGGATCCCCTCGACCTCTGAGCCGAGCAGCTCGCGGTCGGCGTTGCCGCAGAGGACGAGAGCGTCGAGCTCCATGATCCGGTCGAGGGTCTCGGCCGGCGCCGGACCTGCCGCCAGGTCGCCGCCGAACACGAGCAGCGCGTCCCCGGCCCCCGACAGCACCGCCTCGAGCGCGGCGGGATTACCGTGGACGTCGTAGAGCGCTGCGACGCGCTCTACGGTCTCGCGGCCGCTACTGGTACGGCTGGTCGTCGTTGTTGCTGCCGGCGACGCCGGCGACGACGGTTTCCTGCGAGCGCTCGTGGAGGCGTTCCCGGCCCCGCTTCACGGCTCCGAGGAACTTGTCGAGGTTCACCTCGAGCGTGGACAGGATGCCGTCGGCCCAGTCCTCCATCTCGAGCCGCGTCTCCCGTGCGCTCCGGCGCGCCTCGTCGACGATCTCCTGCGCCTGCCGCTCCGCGAGCTTGACGATTTCGGTCTGCGAGGCCTCACGGACGGCCTGCTCCCGTGCTTCTCCGAGGATCCGGTCGCATTCACGCTTCGCCTCGGCGAGCATCTCCTGCCGCTCCTTGACGATCCACCGGGCCTGCTTGATCTCCTCGGGGATCGTCGCGCGCATCTGGTCGAGGATCTCGTAGATCTCCTCGCGATCGATGCGCACCTGGTCGGTCAGCGGGACTGCCTTGGCGTTGTGAACGAGGTCGTCGAGCTTGTCGATGAGAACGAGGACGTCCATAGGGCGAAGTCTACTTAGACAAGCCGGAGGCCTCGCGATCTGGGGCGGCGCTGGTGGTTCGAGGCCGTAGGGCACAGTGCTTCAGCACGGGCCCGGAAGGCATCGGGCCGCCAGCGCCGTCAGGTCGGGCGGAGCCGGGCTTCGCCCGGCGGGAGCCTGACCGGCCAGGACCGCGAGGCTACTCAGAGGGGCTGACGGGGGCTCCGGGCCGCCCGTCTCCGTACATCTCGCGGAGGCGACGCGCCACGGCCTCGGGGACCAGCCCCTCCACGCCCCCGCCGTAGGCGGCGATCTCCTTGACGCCGCTCGACGACACGAAACTGACTTCCGGGCTCGCCATCACGTAGACGGTTTCGATCTCCGGAGCCAGCGTGCGGTTGAGCTGGTTCATCTGAAACTCCCATTCGAAGTCCGAGATCACGCGGAGGCCCTTCACGATCACCTTCGCGTCCCAGCGCCGGGCAAACTCCACGACGAGCTCCTTGAAGACATCCACCTCAACGTTCTCGATGCCGGCGAGGGCCTCCCGCAGGAACTCGACCCGCTCGTCCACCGGGAACATCGGCTGCTTGTGGGCGGGACTGCCCACGACTCCCACCACGACGCGATCGAAGATGCCGGCCGCGCGCGAGATCACGTCGACGTGCCCGTTGGTCACCGGGTCGTACGTCCCTGGGTAGATGGCTGTAATCAATGCTCGAAGAGCGTGAGCCGTGCGGAGCCGTAGCGGCGGGACGTGCGCTTCGCCAGCGGCAGCTCGGGCTCCTCCTTCACGTGGGTCTCGACCACGGCCAGCCCGACGTCGGCGAGCACGGTCGGAAGGTAGGTGGCAAGGCCGCTTTGCAGGGAGGAGTACATCCGGTAGGGCGGGTCGAGGAGCACGAGATCGTATCGCCTGCCCGCTCCGGCCTCCTGGGAGAGGACCCGGATGGCGTCACGGCACAGGACTGTCGCACCGGTGAGGCGGAGCTTCTCGACGTTCTGCCGGATGAAGCGGCAGGCTTGCGGGTCGGCCTCTGCGAACAGGGCGGAGGCGGCGCCGCGCGACAGCGCCTCGAGCCCGTAGGCGCCGGAGCCGGCGAAGAGGTCGAGAACGGTGGCGCCCTCGACGGGCCCAATCAGGTTGAAGGCCGCTTCTCGAACGCGGTCGCCGGTCGGCCGGGTGTCGTGTCCCTTGGGCGCGAAAATCTTCGCGCCCCGTTTCTCTCCCGCGATGATCCGCACGTTAGGGCGCCAACGGTGTCAGACACCGCTGGGTGTCAAGTGCAATGCGTGCCAAGACTGTGAAAGTCTTCCCTTTGGGCCGTTCAGGCGGCGAGCTCGCGGTCGGCGAAGAGGCGCTCGACCTCGTCGTTCAACGGCCCCTCGTAGTCGACGAGACCCTCGGCGATCTCCCGGGCAAGCTCGAGCAGGTCACGGTCGACCCGCAGTCGCGTGAAGCGGAACTCGGAAAGTCCCGCCTGGCGCGTGCCGAGCAGCTGACCCTCCCCCCGCAGCTCCAGGTCGACCTCGGCGAGCTCGAAGCCGTCCGTCGTTCGAACGAGCGCTTCGAGCCGCGCCTGCGCGGCGTCCGCCAGCTGCTCCTTCGCCCGAGAGACGAGCAAGCAGTACGACTGCTCCGCCCCACGCCCAACCCGGCCGCGTAGCTGATGGAGCTGCGCCAGGCCGAATCGATCGGCCTCCTGCACGATCATGATCGTCGCATTCGGAACATCGACGCCGACCTCGATCACCGTCGTCGCCACCAGGACGTCCAGCTCCCTCGCCTTGAACTGCGCCATCAGCTCCCGGCGGTCGGAAGGCCGCAGCCGCCCGTGGAGGAGTCCGACGCGATATCCGCGTAGCTCGCCCTTGCGCAGGCGCTCCGCCTCCCGCTCGGCCGCGCGCGCCACGCTCGTCTCGGACTCCTCGATCAGCGGGCAGACGACGTAGGCCTGGCGCCCGTCGTCGAGGTGCCTGCGTAGACGCCGGTAGGCGTCGCCCGAGCGATCCTCCGTCACCCACGCGGTGACGATCGGCTTTCGGTTCGCCGGCGGCTTGGCGATCTCGGTCACGGAGAGGTCGCCGTAGACGGTCAGCGCGAGCGTCCTGGGAATCGGGGTCGCCGTCATGTGGAGGACGTGCGGCCGCCGCCGCGCCACGAGCGCAGCGCGCTGCTCCACGCCGAAGCGATGCTGCTCGTCGACCACGGCGACCGCCAGCTCGCCGAGGTCGACGCCCTCCTGGATGAGCGCGTGGGTCCCGACGACGATCTGCGCGTCGGCCACGTCGTCCTTAATGGAGCGCGTGAGCAGTCCGACCTGCACGCCGAGCTCCGCACAGAGCGTCTCGAGGGTCAGGAAGTGCTGCTCCGCGAGCGTCTCCGTCGGAGCCATCAGCGCCCCCTTCTTGCCCTGCTCGACAGCCCGCAGGAGGGCATAGAGAGCGACGACCGTCTTCCCCGAGCCGACGTCGCCCTGAAGCAGGCGCTCCATCGGCCGCTCGCCGGCGAGGTCGCCGTCGATCTCGGCGATCGCCCTCTCCTGATCCCGCGTGAGCTGGAAGGGCAGCACCGACCGGTAGCGCCCTACGAGCGTTCCCGGCTCACCGAGAGCCGGTGCGCGCTCTTCGTCCCGACCGCGCCGTCGGCGGGCCAGGCCGAGCTGGAGGGCGAGGAGCTCGTCGAAGGCGAGCCGGCGCCGCCCGAGCTCCGCCTGCTCCTCCGTGGCCGGGGCGTGCAGTGCGCTCAATGCGTCGGAAGCGAGCGGTAGTCGCGACGAAGCGCGCACAGCGTCCGGCAGGCGATCGGGCCAATCCCGCGCGTACTCGAGGGCGCCTCCCACGACCTCGCGAAGCTTTTTGACGGATACGTCCTCTGTGGCGGGGTAGACGGGAGCGAAATCCGCCGTCGGCGCTCCGCCGTCGAGGTCGTAGGAACGGACCGAGAACTCCTGGCCTCTCAGGTTCCCGCGCAGCCTCACGCGGGTGCCGGGCGAAAGACGATCCTTCAACCAGGCCTGGTTGAACCAGACGGCGGTGATCTCGCCGGAGTCGTCGGCGACGCGAGCCTTGACCAGCTGAAGGCGTCTCGCGCGCTGAACACGAACGCTGAGCACCTCCACGGCGATCGCGGCCTCGTCCTCCCCGAAGAGCTCGACGATCCTCCGCTCGGGGGCGGCTGCCTCGTAGCGGCGAGGCCTGTAGCCGAGCGCATCCCCGACCGTCTGCAACCCCAGAGACGCCAGCTTCCTCTTCACCGCAGGGCCTACCCCGGGCAGCACGTCGATGGAGAGATCGAGGCGCTCCGGCCGCGGCGTCCCGGGGAGCGTCGGCCACCGCGCAGGCGCATCGGCCCCCGCGAAGCCGCGCGAGATCGTCAGGCGCTCTCCGCCGGGGCTTCGGCCTCCTCGGCGTGGATGAACTCCACCTGGAGCTTCCCGATGCGCGTCCCCTCCACTTCGATGACGTTGAAGAGGAGCCCGTTCCAGATGACCTCGTCACCGGCTTCGGGCGCTCGCCCGAGCTGACCGAAGACGAAGCCCGCAAGCGTGTGGTAGTCGACGTCCGGCATCTGGAGATGGAACTGCTCGTTGAAATCGTCGATCGGGAAGGTTCCGTCGACGCGGATCGTCTGATCGTCGATCCGCTCGAGCGACTCGTCGGGGAGGTCGTACTCGTCCTCGATCTCGCCGACGATCTCCTCCAAGACGTCCTCCAGTGTCACGATCCCCTGCATCGAGCCGTATTCGTCGACGACGACGGCCATGTGCTGGTTCTGCGCTCGGAACTCGGCGAGCAGCGCCCCGAGGTCCTTCGTCTCGGGGACGAAGTACGCCTTGCGGAGGAGATCCTCGACCACGACGTTGTCGATCCCCTTCTCGTAGAGCGCCGAGAACAGGTCGCGAACGTGGAGGACGCCGACGATCTGGTCGAGTGACTCGCGGTAGGCCGGATACCGCGTGTAGGGAGACGTGATCACGGCGGCAAGACATTCCCGTGGAGGAAGCGCCACCGAGATCGCGACTACCTCGGGCCGATGAACCATGACGTCGTGGACTTCCTTGTCCGCGAACCTGAAGGCCGCGTAGAGCACCTCCTGCTCGACCCCCCCGACGGCGCCGCTCTCGCCCGCCTCGGCCACGAAGGCTCTGATGTCCTCACGGGTGTGGACGACGACCCCCGCCGGCGCCGGGTCGATCCCGAAGAGCCGGACGACGGCGTTCGCCGAGGTCTGCAAGAGCCAGACCAGCGGATGGGTGATGCGTCCGAGGAGGTCGATCGGCCAGGCGAGCGCGATCGCCAGGGGCTCGGCGCGCTGGAGTGCGATCGCCTTCGGCACGAGCTCGCCGAGTGAGACGCTGAGGAAGGTCAAGAACAGAAAGGCGATCAGGAACGCCACCGTCTCCGACTGGACGAAGTCGAACCAGTCCGAGACGAGCGGCTGCCCGATTGCGCCCATCGCGATGCCGGCGATCGTGATTCCGACCTGCACGGTGCTGATGAAGCGCACGGGATTGTCCATCAGCTCGAGCGCGTGCGCGGCGCCCGTGCGGCCCTTGTCCTTCAGCTCCTGCAGGCGAGAACGGCGCGCTGTCACGAGCGCGTACTCAGCGGCTACGAAGATCGCATTCCCCAGCACGAGCAGGAGAATCACGACGATTCGAAGGAGATCGCTCAAGCCCGGCCTACCCGGGCTCGCGTACTAGGTGGCAGGTCGTCGCCCAAGGGCTGACCGGATTATAGGGACGGTCCAGACGGTCGGGCTCCCGCGAGCGAACATACGTTCTAGTATGGAGTCGTGGCCGTCGAGTATCGGGAGGAGCCCTGCCGCAGCGCCCTGAACCGCGTCAAGGGCATGGCATTCGGGTGGTCCCTGAACCCGTACATGGGATGCGTCCATCGCTGCACGTTCTGCTACGTCAGGGCCTTCGAGCACCGCGCCGACCGGCCCTTCGACGAGCGGTACGGCACCTCGATCCGGGTGAAGGTCAACATTGTCGAGATGCTCCGCAAGGAGCTCGCTCGCCCCTCGTGGAAGTGCGAGTCCGTCGCGATCGGCGCCGCGACCGATCCATACCAGCCCGCCGAGGGCCGCTACCGGCTCACGCGCGGCTGCATCGGCGCGCTCGCGGCCGCCTCGAACCCTCTCAGCATCATCACGAGGGGGCCGATGATCGTGCGCGACCTCGACGTCCTCACCGAGGCGGCGAGTCGCGCAAAGGTCGCGATCACCTTCTCGATTCCCACACTCGACGAGGAGGTCTGGAAAAAGACGGAGCCGAGCACGGCGCACCCGCGGCAGCGGCTGCGGGCGGTGAAGGAGCTCGTCGACGCAGGCATCCGCGTCGGCGTCGGGATGGCACCGGTCTTGCCCGGGATCTCCGACAGCCCGGATCAGCTGGCGGAGGTCGTGCGGGCGGCACGCGAGGCCGGCGCGACCGGGGTCTGGACGAACATGCTCTTCCTCAAACCCGGGACGCGCGAGCACTTCCTGGCGTCCATTGCCCGCGACTTCCCCGAGCAGCTCCCTCGGTACCTCGAGCTCTACGAGGGCCGCGCGTACCTCCCGGTCGAGGAGATCAAGCCGCTTCGCAAGCAGGTGTCGGCGCTTGCGCGCAAGCATGGGGTGAAGGACCGGCGGGAGCGGCCACTCGACGGCACTCGACACGACGAACAGCTCGAGCTGGCCGTCTGACCACGGGAATCCGGAGTCGGCCCTAGAATCTGACGCCCGTGGCTGAGGACAAGAACGGTGACGACGCCCCCGCCGAGATCACCTGCCTGATCGTCGACGACCACGAGGTCGTGCGCGAAGGCCTGCGGCTGTCGCTTTCCCGCGCGACCCATATCCGGGTGATCGGTGAGGCCTCGGACGGCGCGTCGGCCGTTGCCCTGGCCGAGCGGCGCAAGCCCAACGTGGTGATCATGGACGTCCGGATGCCCGGAATGGACGGGCTCGAGGCGACCAAGCAGCTCACGCAGAGCGTTCCGGACACCGCCGTGCTGATCTTCACGGCCTACAGCGAGCGAAGCCTCCTCAGCCGCGGCCTCGAGTCCGGGGCGAAGGGCTACATCCTCAAGGAGGCGCCGCACGCGAGCCTCGTCAAGGCAATCGAGAAGGTCGCGGCCGGCGACGGCTACGTCGATCCCGCCCTGATGCCGGCTTTCCTGCCCGGCAAGGGCGACGACATGCTCACGGGCCGCGAGCGGGAGATCCTCCAGCTGCTGGCCGACGGCATGTCGAACGCGGACGTCGCCGCACGCCTCTTCATCAGCCAGGAGACCGTCAAGAGCCACGTCCGCCACATCCTCACGAAGCTCGAGGCGGACACGCGCACGCATGCGGTGGCGATTGCGCTTCGCGAAGCCATCATCGACTAGCGGCAGCGGCGTCGCCAGGCTCCTGATCGCAGGCGTCGCCGCCGCGGCGATCATGTCCGTGGGAGGGCTCGCGATCGATCTGGCGTGGCTCGCCTTCGGCGGCCTGACGGCAGCCGTGGTGCTCGCCGCCTGGCTCGCTGTGCATCTGTTGCGCACCGAGCGGGAGCGACACGAGCTCGTCGAGGCCGAGCGGGCCCGCCTATCGGACCAGTTGATCGCGGCCGAGCAGGACGAGCGGCGGCGACTCGCGCTCTTTCTCCACGACGTTCCCGTTCAGTCGATGGCGGGAATCGCCCTGATGCTCGACGCCGTGGTCGATCTCGTGGAGCGCGGCAAGGTCGAGGACGCGAAGCGGATCCTCGGCTCGGCGGTCGACCGGCAACGCGAGACGATCCGCGAGCTCCGCGACCTGTCGTTCGCCCTGGAACCTGTGGTGCTGAGAGATCAGGGCTTCGGGCCGGCCGTGCAGGCTCTCGCGGACCAGGTCGGCCTGTCGCATCGGGTCAGGGTCGACCTCGAGGTGGACGCCGGCGACACGCTCGCCGAGCGCGCACAGATCGTCCTCTACCAGATCATCCGAGAGTCCCTGGACGCGGCGATTCGGCGAGGACCGCCGACGCGGATCTCTGTACAGATCCGGCTCCTGAACGGCGGCGTCGTGGAGACGCTGATCACGGACGACGGGTCCGGCGAACGGCGCCGGCGCGTTTTCGAGGCCCTCGGGGAGCGGGCGCGCACCCTCCAGGGTCGTGTGGACGTCGATCGAAGCTCCGACGAAGGCGGAACCGCGGTACGCGTCACGATTCCGCCGTACACCGCTCGGGGTTAGGATCGCGCAGGGATGTCGGCTGCCGAGAAGTACCTGCTCTTCGTGTGGAAGCCGACGGGCTACGAGCTTCGCGAGCGGGACGGTCAACTGCCGGCGGTCGGGGCAGTCCTCGAGGAGCACGAGGGCCGCATGCTCGTCACCCGAGTCTCACCGTCACCGCTTCCGGGCGACTCGCGACGCTGCGCGTACCTGCAGGCGCACTAGAGCAGCGCCGACTCGGCAGCCACGACACCCAGGACGAGGGCCGTCGCCAGGCCACTCGAGTAGCCGCCCGTCGAGATTCCACCCGCGTCCACGCCCGCGGCGAACAGACCGTCGACCGGTCGGCCTTCCTCGTCGAGCACGCGAGCCCGCTCGTCGATCCGCAGCCCTCCGATCGTGTGGGTGACGGCGGCGCGGACTCGAACACCGAGAACGATGTCGTCGCCGACCAGGAACGGCAACTCGGCGGCGGGCACGCCGGCGGCCGTGTTCACCATCTCCGCAACGGTGCGCTCTCGAACTGTCTCCTCGAGCGCACCGCCGGTGAGCAGGTACCACGCTCGGCCGTTCGGCTGCCGCGCGGTCGCCTGAACGACATCGTTCTCGGACCACGACACCGGCGCCTCGAGGAACTCCTCCCCCCGCTCGTTCACGACGACGACGTGCTTCGCGTAGAGCTGCGAGGCAGCGACGAAATCCTTCTCGGCAATCTCGACGCCGTCGGGCATGTTACGGCCATAGAACTCCTCGAGATCGCCAACGGTTGCGGCACCCCGCGACCGGGCCAGTTCGAGCCCGTCACCCTCGCTCCAGGGGCTCGCCCGCAGCATCAGTCCCTTCGCTCGGGCGAGGCGGACGGGGAAGCCTCCTGTGGAGAGGATCGTCGGATCGTCGGTCGTCTGCCCCAGCCGAACCTCGCGCGCGAGCACCTTCACGAGCTGCGGCGGAGCGAAGCGGGCTCCGACCGTGAGGGGGTTGCCCGTCTCCCGAGTCAGGAGTTCGACGCCCTTCGACTCGAGCCAGTCGAGCGCGTCGTCGAACCGCGCGAGCAGGAGCCGGTGAAGCGCCGGGTCGCCCGCCGGGCACTGCTCGGCGAAGGTCTCGAGGTCGCGGTAGCGCCACACGAATCCGCTCGAGAGGAGCATCGATCCCCCAGGGCGGGAGCCCTTCTCGAAGACGGTGGCCTCCACGCCGAGCTCGCGTGCCCTGGCTGCGGCCACGAGCCCCGCCATCCCGGCGCCCGCGATAACGAGCGGGGCTATGTGAGCGAGAACGTCGGCTTGTGCTCGACGTACTCGAGCCGGACGCGCTCGGGGAGCCAGACGAAGACGGCCAAGGTGTTCGGGGCGTCGACGAAGTCCTGAACCTCGATATCCTGCTCCTCCGCACCCGACCGGTGCTCCTCCGCGGAGTCGACGAGCACGGCCAGGTGGTTCAGGATCGGGCGTTCGGGGTCGCCGGGCTCACCCGCGTGGAACTCGACGTAGGCGCCGGAGACCTCCACCCGCGGAACGCCATCCTCGCCGGCTTCGGCGCGTTCGAATCCGTAGTCGAGGTACCGGCTCGCCGAACCCTCTGGATCGGCGGAGAGGAGGGCGACATGGTCGAGGTCGTACTCCGTCTCCGTCGGCGCCTCGACGAGCCCGAGCCGAACACCGCCGCCGGCGTCGAAGAACGCGCGCCCGTCCTGCCGCTCGACGTCGGCATCGTCCGGCAATTCCGCGAGCACCGAGTTGAGGTCATTGACCCGCAGCGCGACGTGCTTCAGCGCACCCGGCTCCCGGGGGCCCTCGGCGTCGAAGAGCGTCAGCTTTCCCTTGCGCGCGTCCGATCCGACGAGCGTGAACCGGTCGGTCTCGTCGATGACGTGCATGCCGAGGTGGCTCGTCGCGAAGTCCGCGACGCTCCCACGGTCGTCGAGCCAGTAGGCGATGTGGTCGAGGGTCTTCGGGCGCACGAAGCCGGGAGGATATCCGCCCGGCCCCGCATGCCCGAGGATGACTACTTCTTGCGGTCGACGGCGCGCTGCAGCTGCTGTTTGCTCATCTTCGAGCGGCCGTCGATTCCCATGCGCTTGGCCTCGTTGTAGAGCTGCTCCTTCGTCCGGCCCTTGGGCCGGTCTGTGCCAGACCTGAGTCCGCCGCGCCGGCCAGAGGACATGTCTTTCTTCGACGTCCGAGAGGAGGTCTTCGCCTCGCCGGTCCGAGCGCGCTCCTTGTTGACGGTGCGGGCAGCGATCTCCTTGGCCTCTTTCGTCGAGGTGCCACGCTTTTTCGCGCTGTCCTTGACGTGCTCGTACTGGCGTTCGCGCTTCTTGCTCCAGGCCTGCTGCGGCATACGTTCCCCCTCGAGTCGATTGCGGAGGGGCCTTTACCCGCTCGGCGCCCGGCTCAGTCCCTAGGTGAGCGGAGGGTTCTGCACGTCGTGCTCCGTGGCGTACGCGTCGACGAGCGGGTTGATCACCTCGGCGCCCTCGCCGTAGGCGTAGTTGATCTTCACGAAGGGCTCCCATTTGTCGGGCAGCGCATCCTCGGGAAAGATCGCCTCGACGGGGCACTCGGGCTCGCATGCCCCGCAGTCGATGCACTCCTCGGGATCGATGATCAGGATGCGGTCGAACTCGTGAATGCAGTCGACGGGGCAGACGTCGACGCACGAGCGGTCTTTGATGTCGATGCAGGGCTCGGCGATGATGTACGTCACGGGCAAGAGCCTATCGACGCCGCAGGCGGACCCCCCCTAGCTAGGTGCCACGCCCACACAGGTTGTGAACGGCTGAGCTGACCGTCCGGCCCTCCTTCGAGGCTGTGGGTCTTCCCGGACCTACGCTCGAAGGAGGGCGCGGATGTATCTGCACGCTAACGCCAAGCTCGGACTGGCCGGCCGTTTCGCTCTGGTGCGGTCGATCGAAGGAGGGATGTCACTGAAGGCGGCCGCGGCCGCCTTCAGCGTCTCGCCGGCGACGGCGCACCGCTGGTGGCACCGCTGGCTCGCGGCAAACGAAGAGACCCGCAGCTCCTTGGCCTGTCTGCTCGATCGCTCCAGCCGGCCGCACCGCTCACCGCGGCAGCTCGGGCCTGAGCTCGAGCGGGCGATCTGTGCCTGTCGGCGCAAGACCGGCTGGGGCCCGAGACTCGTTGCCGGCGCGACCGGGTTTGCCCACTCGACGGTCTGGAAGGTGCTCCGCCGGACGGGGCTCTCGCGGCCGCCGCGAGCGCCCCGGGAGCCGGCCAACCGCTACGAGTGGCCCTGCCCGGGCGAGCTGCTGCACATGGACGTCTGCCGCTACGCCCGCTTCCTCCGTCCCGGCCACCGGGTGACCGGCGACCGCTCGCAGCGCGCTCGCAACTGGATGCGCCCCGAGAGCAGGGTCGGCGACAACTACGCGCACGCGATCGTCGACGATCACTCGCGGCTCGCCTACGTCGAGCTTCACGACGACGAGAAGGCGGCGACGGTGACCGGCTTCTGCGAGCGCGCGCTCGCCTTCTTCGCCGCCCACGGGATCGTCGCCAAGCGGCTGATGACCGACAACGCCTTCAGCTACGTCAAGAACCGCTCGCTGCGCGAGCTGCTCGCCTGTCAGGGCATCCGCCACCTAACCACCGAGCCCTACCGGCCCCGCACGAACGGGAAGGTCGAGCGCTTCCACCAGACGATGGCGCGCGAGTGGGCCTACGGGCTCAGCTACCGCTCACATCGCGAGCGTAACCGGGCGCTGCCACACTGGCTCG
>JACDAN010000254.1 GCA_013695385.1 Actinomycetota bacterium
GTCGTCGACGGCCTGCTTGCCGGCCGCGAGAGCGAAGAGCACGTTGCGATCAAGCCGCCGAGCGTCCTTCGACGAGACGATGTCGGGCGTCTCGAAGTCCGTGACCTCGGCGGCAATCCGAACGGGAAACGCGCTCGCGTCGAAGGACTTGATGAAGTCGATGCCGCTCTCGCCGGCGAGCGCGGCTCTCCACGTCGACTCGGTGTCGTGGCCGATGGGGCTGACCATCCCCATCCCCGTGATGACGACTCGGCGCATCAAATGAGCTTAGATGGGCCGACTCTCCTAGATCTCGACGGGACGCATGCGGAAGCGGCCGAGCTCGCGACCGCGGTACACCGCCCGTCCCCGGTAGCCGGTCCCCTCGGGCTCGAGCTGGTCGACGAGGCCCCCGAGTGGAGCCCGGTAGCGGAGGGTCAGCCCCTCCACCGTGAACGGCACGCCGAGCGGGCCGACCTTCGTCTCGCCGACCGAGCCCGAGATGCGCTTGCGGACGCCGACCATGGGCGGCAAGAGGCCGCTGACGCGTTCCACGCTCCAGCTGCCGTCGAGCTGAGCCACGGCGATTAGCCTTCCCTGGCCATGCCCGGCCCGAACATCCCCTTTCCGCCCATGGAGGCGGAGCTCGTCTCGGAGCTTCCGGAAGGCGAGAGGTGGCAGTACGAGCCCAAGTGGGACGGCTTCCGCGGGATCCTCGAGAACGACGGCGGCGAGCTCGCTCTCTGGTCGCGGAAGGAGCGTCCGCTCCTCCGGTACTTTCCGGAGCTCCGACCGCTGGGCGAGCTCCTCCCGCAGCACTCTGCACTCGACGGCGAGATCGTGATCTCCCGCGACGGCGTCCTCGATTTCGACTCCATGCAGATGCGGCTGCACCCGGCCGAGAGCAGGGTGCAGAAGCTCTCGAAGGAGATCCCGGCCGAGTTCATCGCGTTCGACGTCCTGCTCTGGAGAGGCAAGCCGATCCATGAGCAGCCGCTGAAGAAGCGGCGGGCCGAGCTGGAGCGACTCGCGAAGGGATTCCGGCTCTCCCCGGCCACGCAGGACGCCAACGCGGCCCGCGAGTGGCTCGACACCTTCGAGGCGGCCGGCCTCGACGGCGTGATCGCGAAACGCCTCGACCATCCCTACCGGCCCGGCTCCCGGGAAGCGGTCATGAAAGTGAAGCCGTACAAGACCGCAGACACCGTCGTCGTCGGTCTCCGCTGGAAGTCGAAGCCCGACAAGATCGCGACGCTGCTCCTCGGTCTCTACCGGGAAGACGGCGGCCTGGACTACGTCGGCTCGGCCGCGGTGGCGGCGTCCAAGCACGCCCAGATCGCAGAGCTCGTGGTACCGCTGATCGATCAGAAGTCGGATCGCCGGTTCTCCGAGCCGAACCGGTGGGGAACCGGCGAGCTCGAGGAGCAGCCGCTCAAGCCCAAACTCGTCGCCGAGGTGCGGTACGACAAGGTCCAGGGCAACCGCTTCAGGCACGGGACGCGCCTCATCCGCTTCCGCGACGACAAGGCCCCGAAGGACTGCACCTGGCGCGAGGTCCGGCCGCCGCGGAACCCGAACGACCCGACCTTCGAAAGCCTGCTCGGAGCCTAGTAACAGACTGTTACTTGGGCCTGTCCTTGGCTCTCGACGGCTGCACGCGCTTCGGCTCGCCGGGCATCTTCGGGAACTGCGGCGGGTAGGGGGCCTCGCCGATGCCGGCGGCTTCGTCCCGCTCCACCCACTCGAAGAGCTTCCGGAGATCGCAGACGGCGTCGTCGATCCCGGCCTGGACGTCGCCGAGCTCTGCGAAGCGCTTCGGCATCGTCGCGAGCGTGAAGTCCTCAGTTTGGATGTCCGGCAGCTCGTCCCAGGTCACCGGCGCCGAGACCGTCCCGTCCGGGCGGGCGCGCAGCGAGTACGCGGAGGCGATCGTCCGGTCGCGCGCGTTCTGGTTGTAGTCGATGAAGACGCGCCTACCGCGCTCCTCTTTCCACCATGCCGTCGTCACCTTTTTCGGAAGGCGCCGCTCGACTTCCCGCGCAAAGGCGAGCGCGCACCGCCGCACCTCCGGGAAGCTCCAGCTCGGCTCGATCCGGCAGGCGATATGGATGCCGCGATTCCCTGACGTCTTGGGCCAGCCGGTGTAGCCGAGCTCGTCCAGCACCTCGCGGACGACGGCCGCCACGCGCTTCGCGTCCCTGAAGGTCGTCCCCGGCTGCGGATCGACGTCGATCCGCAGCTCGTCGGGGTTGTCGACGTGGGCGCGTCGCGAGGGCCAGGGGTGGAAGTCGATCGTCCCGAGGTTCGCCGCCCAGGCGACCTGCGCGATCTCCGTCACGCACAGCTCGTCGGCGTGGCGGCCCGAGGGGAAGGTCACACGGGCCGTCTCGATCCAATCGGGGCGCTTCTCGGGCACGCGCTTCTGGTAGATCGCCTCGCCCTCGGCCCCGCCTGGATGGCGCTTCAGCTGCGTCGGCCGCTCGTACAGCGCCCGGACGATGCCCTCGCCGACAGAGAGGTAGTACTCGACGTGATCGAGCTTCGTCGCCTTCAGAAGTCGGTAATAGACCTTGTCCGGATTCGTGACCTTGACGGTCCTCTCTCCGACCTCGAGCTCGACGAACGGCGACGCCATCTGCGTATTTCACCCTTCCGGGACATGCCCGTGCGTACCGGCCGTGTCATACCTGGATAGCCGGCTCCCTCCTCACATACCCCGGCATCTGCGGCGCCCGCTTTGAACCCCTCGAGGCGGGTTTCCGCTTTTCTGGGGACGGTTCGACGCTCTGGGACGGTTTCAGGCGAGGTCGACTATCCTCCGCCGCACGGAGAAGTGGCCGAGTGGCTGAAGGCGGCGCCCTGCTAAGGCGTTAAGGGGGTTCTAACCTCCTTCGAGGGTTCGAATCCCTCCTTCTCCGCTCGGCCTCTGGCCGACCCTGCGGCCGGCGAAGCCGGCCTTCGGGGCCCGCCTGACGCCGATGCCAGAGAACCGAGTGGCCAGGGGTAATCTGTGCGGCCGGAGGGGTGCCGGAGCGGTCGAACGGGGCGGTCTCGAAAACCGTTAGGGGTGCAAGCCTCTCGAGGGTTCAAATCCCTCCCCCTCCGTGTCATACGCTGTCTGCCCGGGAGAGGTGTCCGAGCGGTCTAAGGAGCGCGACTGGAAATCGCGTATCTGCCGAAAGGTGGGTCGCGGGTTCAAATCCCGCCCTCTCCGCTTCTCGACCGGCGGCGCGCGGCGGCTTCCGTACGCACCGC
>JACDAN010000137.1 GCA_013695385.1 Actinomycetota bacterium
GCCTAGCCCCTCGCGGTCGGCGCTGCCGCCGCGACGTCCGCTCTCGCGTGACGCCGAGAGGCCCTCCGTGCGGCCGCCCTTGCGCCGCGCCGTGTCCTGGTCGCCGAGCCGGGCGTCGCGCCGGCCGTCGATCGTCTCGAAGCCCTCCGGCATGATCTCGCCCTTGTTGACCCAGACCTTCACGCCGATTCGGCCGGTCGTGGTCTTCGCCTCGGCGAAGCCATAGTCGATGTCGGCGCGAATCGTGTGGAGCGGCACCCGGCCCTCCGAGTAGCTCTCGGAGCGGCTCATCTCACCGCCGCCGAGGCGGCCGCCGCACTGGATCTTCACTCCCTGCGCTCCAGAACGGATCGCCGAGGCGAGCGAGCGCTTCATCGCGCGCCGGAAACTGACCCGGTTCTCGAGCTGCTCCGCGATCGACTGGGCGACCAGCTTTGCGTCGAGCTCGGGCCGCTTGATCTCGTTGATGTTGATGTGGACGTTCTTCTGCGTCAACGCGTGAAGGTCGCGGCGCAGAGCATCCACCTCCGCGCCCGACTTACCGATGACGATCCCTGGTCGGGCCGTGTAGATGTCCACGGTGATCCGCTGTTTGTCCTTGCGAATCAGGATGTCCGAAAGCCCTGCATGCGCGAGCTTTCCGAGAATGTGACCTCGAATCTTGACGTCCTCCTGCAGGGCGTCGGCGAAATCCTTGTCGGTCGTGTACCAGTTCGATTTCCAGTCGTGGATGACGCCGATGCGCATCCCGCCGGGATGGACTTTCTGGCCCATTAGCGGTCACCTCCGAAAGATTCGCGCCCGGCGGGCATCGAAAACCAAGCCAGACAAGGACGCAGGGAGCGTTCGTAGCTGAAGGCTACGGGCGCGACTGAGGACGCCGACTGGCGCCGGTTTGCAGATGTTCCGCGGGTGCGAAGCTCGAGAGAGGGGGCCGCCATCAGTCGGTCGTCTCCTCGTTTTTCTTCTTGCGGGGTGCGCGCTTCGCCTTCTCGGCGCCCTCGGCCTTTGCCGCTGCAGGCTTGCGGGTCCGCGCCACGCGCTTCGGCTTCTCCTGCTCCTGCGTCGCCACGACCGGCTGGCCCTGCGGCTCGACGGGCGCCTCGGCCTTGCCCTGCGTCCTGCGGCGCCTGGCCGTGTCGCCGTTCAGCTCCGCCGGGGTCAAGCGCAGCGTGACGTGGCAGGTGCGCTTCATGATCCGCGAAGCACGACCGCGAGCACGGGCCCGCCAGCGCTTGACCGTCGGCCCCTCGTCAACGTAGGCGGCGGAAACGATCAGCTCGTCGCCGAACAGACCGTGATTGGCCTCCGCGTTCGCGACAGCCGAGTTGAGCACCTTCTCGATCTCGCGCGCCGCGGCGCGCGGCGTGAAGGCGAGCACGGTCCGGGCCTCGGGCACCGTCCGGCCGCGAATGTGCTCCACGACGAGGCGTGCCTTGCGCGGCGCGATCCGCAGCCAGCGGGCCTGGGCCTTCACCTCCGGGCGTTCCTGGACGGTTGTACGAGCTCTCGCCATTACCTCTTGACCTGTGCCTGCCTGTCGCCGGAATGGCCGCGGAAGGTTCTCGTCGGCGCGAACTCGCCGAGCTTGTGGCCGACCATCTGCTCGGAGATGAAGACGGGAACGTGCTTGCGGCCGTCGTGGACGGCGATGGTGTGCCCGACCATCTCCGGGAAGATCGTCGAGGTGCGCGACCAGGTCCGGATCATGTTCTTCGATCCGGAGGCGTTCATCTGCTCGATGCGGCTCATGAGCCGCTCCTCGACGTACGGGCCTTTCTTGGACGATCTGCTCAAGAGCAATCACCTCCGAGACACTCGGCGCCACAGACGCGCGAAAAGCGAGCGTCGAAAGGACGCGGGGAGCGTTCGTAGCCACAGGCTACGGACGCGTCTGGGGACACAGCGAGGCGACGCTTTGCAGCCGTTCTGTGGCGTCGAGGGACGCTGGAGGGGGTTGTCACTAACGCTTCTCCTTGCCTCTCCGGCGTTGCCGGATGATCAGGCTGTCCGATTCCTTGTGCTTGCGGCGCGTCCGCTTGCCCAGCGTCGGCACACCCCAGGGCGTGACCGGGTGGCGGCCGCCCTTGGACTTGCCCTCGCCGCCGCCGTGCGGGTGGTCGACCGGGTTCATGGCCGAGCCGCGCACAGTCGGACGCTTGCCACGCCACCGGCTCCGTCCTGCCTTGCCGCCGGTGAGGTTCTCGTGGTCGACGTTGCCGACCTGCCCGACCGTGGCCCTGCAGGTGAGCGGGACACGTCGCAGCTCGCCCGAGGGTAGCCGAAGCACGGCGTAGCCCTCGTCCTTCGCGACCAGCTGGACGCCGGTGCCGGCGCCGCGCGCCATCTTGCCGCCCTGGCCGGGGCGCAGCTCGACGTTGTGGACGAGCGTCCCGGTCGGGATGTTCTGCAGCGGAAGGGCGTTACCCGGCTTGATGTCGGCGGCGGAGCCGGACTCGACCATCGCGCCGACCCGCAGCCTCGCCGGCGCCAGGATGTAGGCCTTCGCGCCGTCCAGGTAGTGCAGGAGGGCGATGTTCGCCGAGCGGTTGGGGTCGTACTCGATCGCCGCGACCTTGGCCGGCACTCCGTCCTTGAGGCGCTTGAAGTCGATCACGCGGTAGCGGCGCTTGTGGCCGCCTCCGCGATGCCGGGTGGTGATGCGGCCGTTGTTGTTGCGCCCACCCTGCTTCTTCACCGGTTCGAGCAGGGTCTTCTCCGGCTCGCTCTTCGTAACCTCGGCGAAGTCGGAGACGGTCATGAAGCGGCGTCCGGGGCTGGTCGGCTTGAAACGGCGGGCGGGCATAACTTAGACCTGGGCTCCCTGGAAGATCTCGATCGTATGGCCCTCGCGGAGCTGGACGATCGCCTTCTTCCAGCCGGGTCGCATACCGCGCGACATACCACGACGCTTCGGCTTTGCCTGGACCTTGATGATGTTCACGGCCTGCACCTTCACGTCGAAAAGCTCCTCGACCGCCTGGCGGATCTGCGTCTTGTGTGCGTCCTGGTGAACCTTGAACGAGTACTTTCGATCCTCGATCAGGCTGTAGCTCTTCTCCGAGACCACGGGAGCCAGCAGGACTTCGTTCGGGTGAAGGCTCATGCGGTCGCCCGCTTCTGAAGCGTCTCGAGCGAACCCTCGCTGACGAGGAGCGCGCGAGCCCAGACGAGCGCGGCGACTTCGATTTCGGCAGGCGCCACGACGAGGACGCGGTCGAGGTTGCGGAACGACTTGATCAGCGCCTCCTCTTCGTCGGTGGCGAGCACGAGCACCGGCGCCTGTTGGCCCCATGCCTGGAGGAGACCCGCTGCTTGCTTCGTCGAGGGCTTGCCGAAGGCAGACCCGGCCACAAACGCAAGGGTGCCTTCCTTCGCGTGCGCGGAGAGCGCGCCGCGGAACGCGGCCTTGCGGGCTTTCTTGTTCACCTTGACCACGAAATTCGTACGCGGCTGAAACGCAACGCCGCCGCCGGTCCAGTGGGGGGCTCGAGTGGTGCCGGCTCGGGCACGACCGGTGCCCTTCTGGCGCCACGGCTTCCCCCGGCCACCCGCGACGAGCCCGCGGGTCTTCACCCCTCGAGTCGCGGCGCGGTCGCCGGAGAGCTCGGCCCGCACGGTCTCGTGCACGAGGTGCGGCTTGACGTCGGCGCCGAAGACGTCCGCTTCGAGCATGACGTCCTTCGACTTCTTGCCTGATCCGTCGAGAAGCGGCGCCTTAGGAGCGGCCATGCTTGACCTCCTCGCGGATCTCCACGATGGCGTTCTTGGGACCGGGCACGGCGCCCTTGACGAGGAGGAGGTTCTCCTCCGGATCGACCGAGTGGACTCGCAACCCCACCTGCGTGATGCGCTTCGCGCCCATCTGGCCCGCCATCTTCATTCCCTTGAAGACCCGCGACGGGGTCGCCGACGCGCCGATCGAACCGGGAGCGCGAACGTTGTGGGAACCGTGACTGACCGGACCGCGGGAGAAGTTGTGCCTCTTGATCGTCCCCGCGAAGCCCTTACCGATCGAGATCCCCGAGACCTTGATCTTGTCGCCCGGCTCGAAGCTCTCGACGGTGACGGTCTCCCCGGGGGTGAGCTCGTGGGGGCCACGGATCTCGATCAGCCGGCGGTGCGGCCCGACCCCGGCCTTCTTCAGGTACCCGAGCTTCGGCCTGGAGAGCTTTCGCTCGGGTACCTCGTCGAAGGCGAGCTGGACGGCGTCGTAGCCGTCGGCGTCCGCGGACCGTACGGAGACGACGGGGCACGGCCCCGCCTGGATGACGGTCACCGGCGTGACGGAGCCGGTCTCCTCGTCGAAGATCTGTGTCATCCCGAGCTTTCTCCCCACGATCCCCTTCACCGTCCGGCTCCGATCACAGCTTGATCTCGATGTCGACGCCGGCGGGCAGGTCGAGCCGCATCAGTGAGTCGACCGTCTTCGGCGTCGGGCTGTGGATGTCGATCAACCTCTTGTGCGTCCGGATCTCGAAGTGCTCCCGCGAGTCCTTGTCCTTGAACGGGCTGCGGATTACCGTGTAGACGTTTTTCTCAGTCGGCAAGGGCACAGGCCCGGTGATGGTTGCGCCGGTACGCGTCGCCGTCTCGACGATCGACGCCGCCGAGCGGTCCAGCGCCTGGTGGTCGTAGCCTTTCAGGCGGATTCGGATTTTCGACTGCGCCATGTGCCTCTAACCGTTTCCCTTCGTTTTTCCGTAACTAGGACGCGTAGCGTTTATTTCTTGATCTCGGTGACGACGCCCGCACCCACGGTGCGGCCGCCCTCGCGGATCGCGAACCGGAGACCCTGATCCATGGCGATGGGCTGTCCGAGCTCGATCTCCATGTTCGTGTTGTCGCCCGGCATGACCATCTCCTGGCCCTCCGGGAGCTTGATCGCGCCGGTCACATCCGTCGTCCGGAAGTAGAACTGGGGCCGGTAGCCGTCGAAGAACGGCGTGTGGCGGCCACCCTCGTCCTTGGACAGGACGTAGACCTCGGCGCTGAAGTGCGTGTGCGGGGTGATCGATTTCGGCTTCGCGACGACCTGGCCACGCTCGACCTCCTCGCGCTTGGTACCGCGCAGGAGGACGCCCGCGTTGTCGCCGGCCTGGGCGAAGTCGAGCGTCTTGTTGAACATCTCGAGGCCGGTGACGATGGTCTTCTGGACTTCGTCCTTGATCCCGATGATCTCGACCTCTTCGCCCGAGTTGATCTGGCCCTGCTCGATCCGGCCGGTGACGACGGTGCCGCGGCCCGTGATCGTGAAGACGTCCTCGATCGGCATCAGGAACGGCTTGTCCGTGTCACGGACGGGCTCCGGGATGTAGGAGTCGACGGCCTCCATGAGCTCGAGGATCTTCGGCGTCCACTCGGCGTCGCCCTCGAGCGCCTTCAGGGCCGAGCCGGCGATGACCGGAATCTCGTCACCCGGGAACTCGTAGGCGGAGAGAAGCTCGCGCACCTCCATCTCGACGAGCTCGAGCAGCTCGGCGTCGTCGACCATGTCCGCCTTGTTCAGGAAGACCACGATCGACGGCACCTCCACCTGGCGGGCGAGCAGGATGTGCTCGCGCGTCTGGGGCATCGGTCCGTCCGCCGCGGATACGACCAGGATCGCGCCGTCCATCTGCGCGGCGCCCGTAATCATGTTCTTGATGTAGTCGGCGTGGCCGGGGCAGTCGACGTGCGCGTAGTGGCGTTTCTCCGTCTCGTACTCGACGTGCGACGTGTTGATCGTGATGCCGCGCTGACGCTCCTCGGGAGCGTTGTCGATCGACTCGAACGACCTGGCGGTCGCGCCACCCTGGTCGGCCAGGACCTTCGTGATCGCGGCGGTCAGGGTCGTCTTCCCGTGGTCGATGTGACCGATCGTGCCGACGTTGACGTGCGGCTTGGTGCGCTCGAACTTCTGCTTGGCCATTTCTTCCCTTCTTTCCTACGACTCTTGGCTGTAGTGCGAAATCACGAAATCACTCTAGGGCGCGTAGCGCCTACGCGGTCTCGGCGTCGACGATCTCGCCGGCGATTGACTGAGGAACGTCCTCGTAGCGATCGAACTGCATCGTGAACGTGGCCCTGCCCTGCGTCGTCGAGCGCAGGTCGGTTGCGTAGCCGAACATGGCGGCGAGCGGCACGCGGGCCTTGATCACCTGTGCGTTCCCCCTCGGCTCCAGGTGCTCGATGCGCCCTCGGCGCGAGTTGAGGTCGCCCATGACGTCGCCCAGGTACTCCTCAGGGGTGACGACCTCGACGGCCATCACGGGCTCGAGCAGCTTGGGCTTGGCGCGCTTCACGGCCTCCTTGAAAGCCATGGAGCCGGCGACCTTGAACGCCATCTCGCTCGAGTCCACGTCATGGTAGGAGCCGTCGATCAGCTCCACCCGGACGTCGACGATGGGATAGCCGGCGAGGATTCCCGACTCCATCGCCTGCTGGATCCCGAGATCGACAGCCGGGATGTACTCGCGCGGAATCTTCCCGCCGACGATCTTGTCGAGGAACTCGTAGCCCTCGCCCGGCTCCGACGGCTCCAGGTTGATCACGGCATGGCCGTACTGACCGCGGCCTCCCGTCTGGCGGACGAAGCGTCCGACGATCTTCAGCGCAGGCTTGGAGACCGTCTCGCGGTAGGCCACCTGAGGGCGGCCGACGTTCGCGTCGACGGTGAATTCGCGCATGAGCCGGTCGACGATGATCTCGAGATGCAACTCGCCCATCCCGGCAATGAGCGTCTGCCCCGTCTCCTCGTCCGTCCGGACACGGAAGGTCGGATCCTCCTCGGCAAGGCGCTGGAGCGCGGTCGCGAGCTTGTCTTGATCCCCCTTCGTCTTCGGCTCGACAGCCACTGAGATCACAGGATCCGGGAAGGTCATCGCCTCCAGCACGATGGGGGCGGTGTCGATGGCGAGCGTCTCGCCGGTGGTCGTCTGCTTCAGGCCGACGATCGCGGCGATCTCACCCGCGCCGATGTCGGGGCGCTCCTCGCGGTGATTCGCGTGCATCTGGAGGATGCGGCCGATCCGCTCGGTCTTGCCGTTCGTCGTGTTCACGACCCGGTCACCCGAGTTGACCTGGCCCGAGTAGACGCGAATGTAGGTCAGCTTGCCGACGAACGGGTCGGACATCACCTTGAAGGCGAGCGCGGCGAACGGCTCGTCGAGCGCCGGGCGCCGGGAGAGCTCGTGCTCGGTGCGCGGATCGAGGCCGTGAACGGGTGGGACGTCGAGCGGGCTCGGCAGGTAGTCGATGACTGCGTCGAGCAGCGGCTGGACACCCTTGTTCTTGAAAGCCGAGCCGCAGAGGGTCGGCGTCACGGTGATGTCGAGCGTCGCGGCGCGGAGCGCGCGCTTCAGCATCTCGGGCGTGGCCACGGACTCGTCCTGGAGGTAGGCCTCCATCAGCTCTTCGTCGTGGTCTGCGACCGCGTCGATCAGCTGATGGTGGTACTCGTTCGCCTGTTCCACCAGCTCGGCGGGAATCTCGCCCGTCTCCATGTCCTGGCCGAGGTCGTCGGACCAGGTGGTCGCCTTCATCTCGACGAGGTCGACGACCCCCCGGAAGTGCTCCTCCTGCCCGATCGGCAGCTGCACGGGCACGGGTCGTGCGCCGAGGCGGTCGACCATGGACTGCACCGAGGCGAAGAAGTCGGCGCCGGTCCGATCCAGCTTGTTGATGAAGGCGATGCGCGGGACGTGGTAGCGGTCGGCCTGCCGCCAGACGGTCTCCGACTGCGGCTCCACACCCGCGACGCCGTCGAAAACGGCGATCGCGCCGTCGAGGACGCGCAGGCTGCGCTCCACCTCGACCGTAAAGTCCACGTGCCCGGGCGTATCGATGATGTTGATGCGGAAATCACGCCAAAACGCCGTCGTGGCAGCCGACGTGATCGTGATCCCGCGCTCCTGCTCCTGCGCCATCCAGTCCATCGTCGCGGCACCCTCGTGAACCTCGCCCGTTTTGTGGATACGACCGGTGTAGTAGAGGATCCGCTCGGTCGTCGTGGTCTTGCCTGCATCGATGTGGGCCATGATCCCGATGTTCCGGACCCGCTCGAGGCCGGGAGGCGCTTTGGTTGCCGGAGTCGACACGGCTACCCCTACCACCTGTAGTGGGCGAAGGCCTTGTTGGCCTGTGCCATCCGATAGAGGTCGTCCTTGCGCTTGAAGGCGCCGCCCTGCTGCTCGAGCGCGTCGAGAAGCTCGCCGGCGAGCTTCGCCGCCATCCCCTTCTCACGCCGGCCGCGCGAGAACGTCACGATCCAGCGGATCGCGAGGGTGCGGGCCCGGCGCGCGGGGACTTCGACGGGAACCTGGTAGTTCGCGCCACCGACGCGGCGCGAGCGGGTCTCGAGGACGGGTGTGACGGACTTCACCGCAGCCTCGAGCACCTCGACCGGAGGCTTTCCGGAGCGCTCGGCGGCGATCGCGAGCGCGTCGTAGACGATCCGTTCTGCCACGCTCTTCTTACCGTCGCGCATGACCTTGTTCATCACCTGCGTGACGAGTTGCGAGCTATGGACGGGATCGGGGGCAGGCTCTCGGACCTGGATCTCTGCACGGCGCGGCATCAGGAGGGCCCTAACTTCCTCGCTTGGCGCCGTACTTGGAGCGGCCCTGCTTACGGTCCGAGACGCCGGCGGTGTCCAGCGCCGCGCGGATGACCTTGTACCGGATGCCCGGAAGGTCCTTTACGCGGCCGCCGCGGATCAGCACGACGGAGTGCTCCTGGAGGTTGTGTCCCTCACCCGGAATGTAGGTCGTGACCTCCATCTGGTTCGTCAGCCGAACGCGCGCGACCTTTCGAAGAGCCGAGTTCGGCTTCTTCGGGGTGGTCGTGTACACGCGCGTGCAGACGCCACGCTTCTGCGGCGCGCCGCGGAGAGCAGGGGTCTTGGTCTTGGACTTGGGCTTGACCCGACCCTTGCGCACAAGCTGATTGACGGTGGGCATTGACTCCCTGGAGGCCTTCCTGACAGGACAAAACTCGACTGGGGCGTGCGCCCCTGCCGACCGAGCCGGAGCATGGTAGCAAGTTGACGGACCCCGTCAATCGCCTTCTGGGCGCGAAAAACCCCGTCTCTCCGGGGATTCCAGGTTTCCAGGCATAGCGTAATCGCAAAAAGGCAATTACAGTGAGCGTAGGCCCGGCACCAGGCAACTGCGGCGGCCTTGGGAGAGGGATGGAAAGAGACAAAAAGACTGAAGTGGGCGTGCTCCTGTGAGGGATGCGCTCGGCTGGGCCATCTTCGGGGCCGTCGTCCTCGTGCTGGCGCTCGGCTTCCTGCTGCTCCTGCTGCGGGAGCGCCGCGTCGCCGATCAGCGCTTCGTCCTCGTAATGCAGGAGCTCACGAGTCGCATGGACGGCGTCGTCGGCGAGCTCCAGACGACCTTCGATCGAAATGCGGACGAGGAGCGCCGCGGGCAGATCCTCGGAGAGCTCGGGGGCACGATCGATCTGGACGAGGTCTTGACGCGCGTGCTCGAGGCAGCCGGCGCGCTGCGGGGAGTCGACGCAGCGCTCGTGATGCTTCCGGGTCCGACAGGCGAGAAGCCGATCGTCGCTTCGATGGGTCTCTCGAGCGAGGAGGCGGAGCGGCAGGCGATCGCCGGACCTCCCGACGGACGCGAGGCCCGCTCGATGTCGATCTCGTACGAGTATCCATCAGGCGCAGAGATCGACGACGGCGACCTGATCAGGCACGGCCTGGCAGTTCCGATCCGCGGCGAGGCCGACTCGATCGGGTTCATGTCGGTCTTCAGCCGCTCGTCTGCGCACACGTTCGCGGACGGAGACAAGCAGGCGCTCGAGGACCTCGCGGTTCGCGCAGGCCCCGCGGTCGAGAACGCCCGCCGCTTCCGTGAGGCGCGCCAGCTCGCCGATCTCGACGCCCTCACCGGACTCCACAATCGCCGTTTCTTCCACGAGACGCTCGCGCGCGAGGTCGCGCGAGCCCATCGCTACGGACGCCGGTTGGCGCTCGTCGTCTTCGATCTCGACGACTTCAAGGCGATCAACGACCGCATCGGCCACCTCGCAGGCGATGCCGTCCTGGCGGAGGTCGCCGAACGTGTCCGTTCGGTCGTGCGGTCGGCGGACATCGCCTGCCGTGTGGGCGGTGACGAGTTCGGGATCATCCTTCCCGAGTCGACCCTCAACGACGCCGAGCAACTGTCTCGCCGGATGCAACAGGCGGTCGGGTCGCGGCCGATCGCCGACATCGGAAAGCTCTGCCTCTCCGCCGGCGCCGGCGAGCTCCTTCCGGAAGACAGTGGCGACACGTTCTTCAAGCGAGCTGACGACGCGCTGTACAAGGCGAAGGCGAGCGGCAAGGCCGAGGTCGTCGCGGCGTCGAGCGAGCCCTCGCCCGGCCGGGCCTAGCTCGGCCCTCGCCGCCTCGGAAAAAGTCTCACGACTTTTTCCGACCCTCCGGAAACCGGGCGCCGGCTTCGCCGCCGCGCGGCGCGCCCGCCAGGGGCGTTGCGGTGGAACGGCGTTAGCCACTAAGCGGAACCGGCAAAAGCCGCTTCCGCCGCAACGTTCGCCGCGGGACGGGCTTTGCCCGTCCGCCAAAAGCCCCGACCGAACGTCCCTCCGGTCGCAGACGGGCAGGCGCGCCGCGCACCTGCGACAGCAGGGCCCGGCTTCCGCAGGGTCGCGGAAAGTCGCAAGACTTTCCGCGAAGCGAGGCGCTAGGTGGCGTCTTCGTCGAGCGGAGATTTGATCTCGGGCGGCTCGGTTGTCTCCCCGTCGATCTTGACCCCATTGCCGAGGTCCAGGCCCAGGTCGGCGAGGCTCGCGCCGTCGCCTCCGTCGGCACCGATCTCCTGGAGCGCTGCGAGTAGCTGCTCCTCGGACTCCGGCCTGCGGTAGGCGGACAGCGGAACTTTCTCCGTCGGCTTGATGTCGACGGCGCGGTAGTGCTTGAGCCCCGTCGCCGCCGGGATCAGCTTGCCGATGATCACGTTCTCCTTCAGGCCGAGCAGGTGGTCGACCTTGCCCTCGATGGCGGCGTCGGTCAGCACCTTCGTCGTCTCTTGGAACGAGGCGGCCGAGAGGAAGGACTCCGTGGCGAGCGATGCCTTCGTGATCCCGAGGATCAGCGGCTCGAAGGTCGCCTGCTCGCCCTTCGCCTTCTTCATCCGGACGTTCTCCTTCTCGTAGACGATCTTGTCTGCGAGCTGCCCCGGAAGGAGCTCGGTGTCACCTGCCGTCTCGACGCGAACCTTCTTCAGCATCTGACGCACGATCAGCTCGATGTGCTTGTCGTGGATCTCGACGCCCTGCGACTTGTAGACGCGCTGTACCTCGTTGACGAGATAGAGCTCGGTTGCGGTCGACCCTTTGAGCCTGAGCAGATCGGCCGGCGTGCGGGACCCCTCGTGAAGGGCGTCGCCCGACTCGATCTCCTGGCCTTCGGCCACGAGTAGTCGTGTCCGCCGTGGAAGCTGGTAGCTCGTCGGCTCCTCGCCGTCCGGCGTGTGAACGAGCACCTTCGGGCCACGGTCGCCCTGCTCGATCTCGATGCGGCCGCCAACCTCCGCAAGCTTCGCGGCGCCCTTCGGGCTCCGCGCCTCGAAGATCTCGACGACGCGCGGCAGGCCGTGGGTGATGTCGGCTCCTGCCACACCGCCGGTGTGGAACGTCCGCATCGTGAGCTGGGTTCCCGGCTCACCGATCGACTGGGCGGCGATGATGCCGACGGCGTCACCGATCTCGGCCATCCCGCCCGTTGCGAGCGAGATGGCGTAGCACTTGCGGCACACGCCGAACTCGCTGCGGCACTTCAGCACGGACCGGACCGGCAGTGACGTCTCGGCGGCGGTCTCGCCGAGCTCGTCCGCGATCTTTTTCAGGATCGGGAGTGTCAGGAGCGTGTTCTTCGTAACCACGACGGTCTTGCCAGGCTTTCCGCTCGCGAGCGGCTTGTGGTAATCCTCGATGACGAAGCGCCCGAGGAGACCCTTGTTGAGCGAGCCCTCGCTGTAGACCGGGAGCTCAATGCCCTCCTTGGTCTTGCAGTCCTCGTCACGAATGATCACGTCCTGCGCGACGTCGACCAGACGGCGCGTCAGGTAGCCGGAGTCGGCCGTGCGGAGCGCCGTGTCGGCAAGGCCCTTGCGGGCACCGTGCGTCGAGATGAAGTACTCGAGCACCGATAGGCCTTCCATGAAGTTGGCCTGGATCGGGCGCTCGATGATCTCGCCCTTCGGGTTGGCCATCAGGCCACGCATGCCGGCGAGCTGGCGAATCTGCTTGAACGACCCGCGGGCCCCGGAGTTGGCCATCATGAAGATCGGATTCAGCTTGTGGAGGTTCGCCTCCATGGCGTCGGCCACGCGGTCGGTCGCCTCCGTCCAGATGTCGATGATCGACTCCTTGCGCTCCTCCTCCGTGATGAGGCCACGCTCGTACTGCTGCTCGACGAGTCCGACGCGCTCCTCGTAGGTGGCGAGGATCTTCTGCTTGTCGGGCGGGATGACGATGTCGTTCTTCGAGATCGTGATTCCCGCCTGCGTCGCATACCTGAAGCCGAGCGTTTTGATCTTGTCGAGAACGGCGCCCATCATGTGCGCGCCGTAGCGCTCGGCGAGATCGGAGATGTAGTCGTCCATCTCCTTCTTCGAGAGCGTCCGGTTCATGTAGGGGTACTCGACGACCTTGTCGCCCTTGCCCGTCCCCTCGTCGAGAACCTGTTCCACCTCGAGGTTGAAGATCACCCGGCCGGCGGTGGTCAGCAGCACTTCGCCGTTCCGGCGGTACTCGATCGGATCCTGAAGCTTCAGCTGCTTCGAATCGACGGCGAGCTCGACCTCCTCCTCGGACGTGTAGCGCATCGGCCTCGGATCGAGGTCTTCCGACTCCACGCCGTCGAGCTCCTGCTCGGCGAAGGTGAGGAAGTAGCCGCCCAGGACCATGTCCTGCGTCGGGGTTGCCAGCGGCCGCCCGGAGGCCGGTGAGAGGATGTTGTTTGCTGAGAGCATCAGGATTCGGGCCTCGGCCTGCGCCTCGGCCGAGAGCGGAAGGTGGACAGCCATCTGGTCGCCGTCGAAGTCCGCGTTGAACGCGTGACAGACAAGGGGGTGCACCTGGATCGCCTTGCCCTCGACGAGCACGGGCTCGAAGGCCTGGATACCCAGGCGGTGGAGCGTGGGTGCGCGGTTCAAGAGCACCGGGTGCTCCGCGATGACCTCCTCGAGGACGTCCCAGACCTCCGGCGTCATCGAGTCGACGTACTTCTTCGCCGCCTTGATGTTCTGGACGGCCTTGCGCTCGACGAGCCGGCTCATGATGAACGGCTTGAACAGCTCTAGCGCCATGATCTTCGGCAGACCGCACTGATAGAGCTTCAGCGTCGGCCCGGCGACGATCACGGAACGGCCCGAATAGTCGACGCGCTTTCCGAGCAGGTTCTGCCGGAAGCGCCCCTGCTTGCCCTTGAGCATGTCGGAGAGTGACTTCAGCGGCCGGTTGCCCGGGCCTGTCACGGCGCGGCCGCGGCGCCCGTTGTCGAACAGCGCGTCGACGGCCTCCTGCAGCATCCGCTTCTCGTTGTTCACGATGATCTCGGGGGCGCCTAGATCGAGCAGGCGCTTGAGCCGGTTGTTCCGGTTGATCACACGGCGGTAGAGGTCGTTGAGGTCGCTCGTCGCGAACCGGCCGCCGTCGAGCTGGACCATCGGACGCAGCTCCGGCGGGATGACCGGAATGGCCTCGAGAATCATCCAGTCCGGCTTGTTCTCCGACTTGAGGAAGGCCGAGACGACCTTCAGCCTCTTGATTGCGCGCTGCTGCTTCTGACCCTTGGACGTCTTGATGGTCTCGCGCAGGAACGCTCCCTCTGCGGCGAGATCGAGATCCTTGAGCAGTTCGCGGATCGCCTCCGCACCCATGCCGCCGGCGAAGTACTGCCCGAAGCCGTACGGGGATCCGAATCGATCCTTCAGCTCTCGGAAGATCTGCTCGTCATTGACGATCTGCTTCGGCGCGAGCTCGCGGAACGTGTCCCACGTCTCGGCCAGCCGGCGCTTGGAGTCCTCGCCCGCATCCCGGGCGTCGGAGCGTCGCGACTCGATGTCGAGGTACATCTCGCGCACCTTCAGCGCCCACTGAACCAACGCGTCGAGATCCTCTTTCTGGATCTTGCCGTCGGTCCGGAGACAAAGGTCGTTCGCCTTCTCGCGGATGGCATCGGGAGACTCCAGGTCGGGAACCGACTGCAGAAGCTCTGCCAGGAGCCCGTTTCCGAGCTCACGAACCTTCTCGAGGTTCTTCATGTCGACGCCGGAGACGAGCCCGGCGTCGTCGCCCTCGAGCTGGGTGCCTCCGAGGAGCGCCTCCTCGATCTTCTTGATGTGCTTCGTGATCGCGCCCTTCTTGGAGCCGGCGGCCTTGCCGGCTTCCTTGAAGAGCGGCCGGAGCGCCTCCTCGATCTGGATCGCGGCCGTCGCAACCTGCTCGAGCTCCCGGTTGGAGAGCCGGCGGTCGTCGCGGATCGCTGAGCTGCGGACGAGCTCGCGAATCTTCTTCGAGTCCTCGGTCGTGATCTGGTTCCCGACGTCGACGAACATGCCGCCGACGAGTCCCCGGGCCTCCTCGAGCGGGGGCAGACCCTGCTCCTCGGCCCAGTTCGAGAGACCGCGGACCCAGAACTCGTCATCCTCGTCGAAGTTCCGCTCCTTGCCCTTGGTGAAGTACTCGCGGCGGCGCTTGAGGCGATCCTCGAGTGCGGCAAGCGCCTCCTCGCGGTCGACGTCGATCCGCTCGTACTCGGCGCTGACCTTGTCCTCGAGGTCGTTCAGATCCTTCTGCCGGGCGTCGTTGTCGACCGTCGTGACAATCGAGGCGGCGAAGTAGAGGACCTTCTCGAGCTCGCGCGGAGCGATGTCGAGCAGATAGCCGATGCGGCTCGGAACACCTTTGAAGAACCAGATGTGCGAGACCGGCGCTGCGAGGTCGATGTGACCCATGCGCTCGCGCCGGACCTTCTGCCGCGTCACCTCGACGCCGCAGCGCTCGCAGATGATGCCCTTGTAGCGGACGCGCTTGTACTTGCCGCAGTAGCACTCCCAATCCTTCGTCGGACCAAAGATGCGCTCGCAGAAGAGGCCGTCACGCTCGGGCTTGAGCGTTCGGTAGTTGATGGTCTCGGGCTTTGTGACCTCGCCCGAGGACCAGTCGCTGATCTGCTTGCTCGAGGCAAGGCCGATTCGAATCGCGTCGAACTCGTTGATGTCGATCAAAGCGCTCCTCTGGTTCGTCTGTTACTTCTGGTCACGCGGAGCCAGGCTGGAGCCTGACCACCGCGAAATCACTCTTCCAGCTCGACTTCTTCTGCAAGCGGCCCGGCCTGCTCCTCCGCCTCTTCGACAGCGGCCTCGGCGGGCGCCAGCTTCGCGTCCGCGACGTCGGCGAGTGCCTCGTCGGCCGGCAGGGCCAGCTCCCCGTCCTGGTCGGCGCGCACCTGCCCGGCTTCGACCTCCTCCGCCGTCGGCTCGCGCACCGCCGCGCGGAGGGACCCTGGTGAGAGATCGATGCCGAGCTCCTCCGCGGCGCGGAGCAGCTCGTCCTCCTCCTCGCGCACCTCGACCTCGGCGCCCTCCTCCGAGAGGACGTCCACGTCGAGAGCGAGGGACTGCATCTCCTTCAGCAGCACCTTGAAGGACTCGGGGATCGAGGGCTCGGCGATGTTCTCGCCCTTGACGATCGCCTCGTACGCCTTGACCCGCCCGACGGTGTCGTCGGACTTGATCGTGAGCATCTCCTGGAGCGTGTACGCCGCGCCATACGCCTCCAGCGCCCACACCTCCATCTCCCCGAAGCGCTGGCCGCCGAACTGCGCCTTGCCGCCCAGCGGCTGCTGGGTGACGAGCGAGTAGGGGCCCGTGCTCCGCGCGTGGATCTTGTCGTCCACGAGGTGCAGCAGCTTCAGGATGTACATGTACCCGACCGTGATCTTGTTGTCGTAGGGCGCACCGCTCTTGCCGTTGAAGAGGCGGAGCTTCCCGGAGCAGCGTCGCCCGGCCGGCCGCTTCATGTCCACGTGGAAGTCGATCGGGGAGTCCGGGTTCTGCTTCGTCCACTCGATCAACGCGTCGTCCACGTCCTCGGGCGAGGCCCCGTCGAACACGGCGGTCGCGACAGGGGTCGCCCCGTTGCGTTCTCCGTCCTCGCTGAAAACGCCGCGCGCGGCTGCCCAGCCGAGGTGCGTCTCGAGGATCTGCCCGATGTTCATCCGGCTGGGGACGCCGAGCGGGTTCAGGATCA
The DNA here is from genome assembly GCA_013695385.1 of Actinomycetota bacterium. Lineage (GTDB taxonomy): Bacteria > Actinomycetota > Thermoleophilia > Gaiellales > Gaiellaceae > JACDAN01. The sequence goes on from JACDAN010000137.1 coordinate 16,255, forward strand.
GGTCGACCGGAGTCCCGTCCTCGAGGAACGGCATGTCCTCCTCGTTGACGATCTTTGCGATCACGCCCTTGTTGCCGTGGCGCCCGGCGAGCTTGTCGCCCTCGGCGATCTTGCGCTTCTTGGCGACATAGACGCGAACGAGCTCGTTGACGCCGGGGGACAGGTCGTCGCCCGCCTCGCGAGAGAACGTCTTGACGTCGATGACCTTGCCGCCCTCGCCGTGAGGCACCTTCAGCGAGGTGTCGCGGACCTCGCGCGCCTTCTCCTTGAAGATCGCGCGGATCAGCTTCTCCTCGGCCGTCAGCTCGGTCTCGCCCTTCGGCGTCACCTTGCCGACGAGCAGGTCGCCGGAGCCGACCTCGGCTCCGATGCGCACCACGCCGCGCTCGTCGAGATCGCTGAGCGACTCCTCCGAACGGTTCGGGATGTCGCGCGTGATCTCCTCGTCACCGAGCTTCGTCGAGCGGGCGTCGATCTCGTACTCGTGGATGTGGATCGAGGAGAGGACATCCTCCTTGACCAGGCGCTCCGAGATGACGATTGCGTCCTCGAAGTTGTAGCCCTCGAACGGCATGA
>JACDAN010000140.1 GCA_013695385.1 Actinomycetota bacterium
CCTCCCTCCTGAGCCGATGCTGCTTGACACCTGCGCCATCCAGCACCTGGAGTGGGCGCGCCGGAATGTTCGCGATGGATCGCAGACGGTCGTCGAGACCTTGGAGAAGGTGCAGAAGCGCGTTGGCGCAGCGCTCGCAGTCGAGTTGTCTGCGCTCGTGGACCTTGAGCGGATGGCGTGCGATGAGCTTCCGTTCTGCGTATCGCTCACGTCGCGGCACGAGTTGTGTCTGCTGCGCCTGCCGCACGTCGCGGGGCGCTCCTTGCAGAGTGGGATGACTGGGCGGAGCACGCCCCAGAGCGTCGTCGAGCTATCCGCCGCCGTCGTTGCAGTGCTTGTCGGAAATGCCGCCCCCGCGCCCATACATCGCGATCAACTCGGGATCCCCGGCATCGTGCAACAACATGCCGTACTCGGCCCTTTCGGTGGTGCCGGCGACTGCGCGCTGATTCGTGACGCTTTGCGCGCTGAGGTGCCGGTGATCCTGACCACCGATCTCCGCACGTTCTGGCGGCATTGCTTCTGGCTCTACGAGTAGGGGGTGGAGGTTTGGCGACCGAGCGACGTGCGGCAGGCGTACATGAACTACTCCCTCATGCCAAGCAGCCCCGTGTACCCACCGATGGACTAGACCTCCTTGGAGCACCGATTCGCCCAATGATGGCGTGCCGTTGGACGAATTTCGACCTGAGGGCTCCATAAAGGGCTCCATACCCACCGCAAACTGGGAGACCTGCAAGTCGATCGAAAACGAAAACCCCGCATGAGCGGGGCTTTTGCAGAGCCCTCTGACGGACTCGAACCGTCGACCCCCTCCTTACCATGGAGGTGCTCTACCAACTGAGCTAAGAGGGCGCGGCGCGATTGTAGCCCCGCCTCAGAGAGGCCTCCCGCGCCGAGCGCGCATCGAAGGGAGCCTCCTGCGCCGCCGCAGGAGGCTCCTTCTCTCGAGCTCAGCCGATCCGAAGCGTGTTGCTCGGTGCGGCGAGGTAGCAGGCTCCCGCCTGCGCCTGCGTGAGGAACGTCCGCACCCGCCAGCCGCGGCGGATACTGGCGCGGAAGCGAGCAGTGGTCACGACCGTCCCCGTCGTCGTGGTTGCTGCCGCCCCGAGCGTGACGCGCTTCAACGTGACCCAGCGCTTGACGAGCGGGCGGTACCGCTGGAACGCGAGGATCTTGCCCGTGAAGGGCTGCGCCGCCCGGACCCGTACCGTGAAGCGGGAACCGACGCGGCTGAGGCGGATGCCGGGCCGAACCTTCACCGTTGCCGCCGCGCTGTCCGTCGTCTTCCAGCGCGCCCGGTAGATGGTATTGATCGCGGGCCGGACGACGAGTGTCCAGGCGCCGCCCGCGGTCGTCGTCGCCACGCCGAGACGCGTGGAGGCATTCTTGCCGCAGTCCTGTCCGAAGACCGTGACGGTCTCACCGGACTGCTGGCTCGAGATGACGCCCGACAGGGTGACCGCACCCAGGTACCCGACCGTGCCCCTCGAGGTCTGCAGCGTCACAGCGGCAGGGGCGGCCGTGACGGTGATCGTCCCGCGGAAACTTTTGCCCCTCTGCGAGGGATCGCTGTAGCTGAACCGCCCGGCGGAACGGAACGTGCACGATCCGCTCGCACCGGGCTGGATCGTGAGTGTGCACGGTGCCTTATCGACGACTACTTGGTGTGCGACGGTGTCGGTGTTCCGCCACGTCACCGTGTCGTTTGCCGCGATCGTCACGTCCGCAGGCACGAAGCCGGCTGCCGTGATCGTCACCGTCTTCACGGCGGCGGTGGCCGATCCGAACATTGCCAGGACGACGGCTGCCCCGGCGAGTGCGAGAAAACACTTGCGCATCTTGTTGACCCCCAGTGGTGGTTGACACCAATAAGACGCACGCGAGCAGGAGAAAGCACGCTCCGCTTACAAAAGAATTACGTGGACGAGACCCTCGCGCGGGACGGGTAGCGGCAGTGGTTCAATCATCACCGTGACGCCGCCGGACCTGCCGATCCGCCGAAACACGGTGCTGCTCGCGACCGTGATGGCCCTCAACTCCGCGACCATCCAGCTCTTCGCGGCCGTCTCCAGCCTCACGTTCGTGCTCGTCACGGGGTACGAGACGCTCCTCGGGCTCGGGCCGGCGATCTTTCTCGTCGCGTCGGCGCTGACGGCACTCCCCGCCGGCCGCTCGATGGATCGCTTCGGCAGGATCCCGGTGATCTCGTTCGGGTTCAGCCTCGGCGCCGTCGGCTGCGCGCTGACCGCGCTCGGGACGGCGACGGAGTCCGCGCTCGCCGTCATTCCCGGCTTCGCGCTCATCGGCTCCTCCGCCGGCATCTCGCTCCTCGTCCGAACTGCCGCCGGCGACATGTACCCGCCCGATCGCCGAGCCCGGGGCATCTCCTATGTCCTCGTGGGCGCAGTTTTCGGCGCGATCCTCGGCCCTGCTGTCTTCAGCCCGCTCTTTGCTGGACAGGACGAGCTGGGGGCCGGCTTCCTGACGATTCCCTGGCTCGCTGCTGGCACCCTGTCGCTCCTCGCGCTCGGCGTCACTCTCATGGTCCGTCCGGATCCGAAGCGGATCGCGGAGTTGATAGCGCCTCGCCAGGAAGGCCCCGTCGCCTCCCCGGCGCCACTCCGAGAAATCTTGCGTAGGCCAGGCGTCATTCCCGCGCTCCTAGCCGGCTTCGCGTCGATGGGCGTGATGGTCTCGGTGATGAACCTCACCGGGTACGTCGTCGTCGACCACCGCGATCACCCGCAACACCTGGTCTTCCCGATCGTCGGGGCGCATGTCCTCGGCATGTACGCGCTCGTGCTCTTCGTCGGCGCATTCATCGACCGGATCGGCCGGACACAGGCGCTCGTCGGCGGGCTCAGCGTCATGGCGGTCTCGTGCATCGGCATCCAGCTTTTCGAGGGCGTGGTGATGACGGCGGTCTTCCTCTTCGGCCTCGGCCTCGGCTGGAATCTCTCGTTCGTCTCGGCCACCGCGCAGCTCGCCGACAGGACGAGCCCGGGCGAGCGGGGAAAGCTGCTCGGGTTCAACGATCTCGGGTCGGCGCTTCTCGGCGCCGGGCTCGCGCTCCTAGGCGGTTTGGTGCTCGACGTGCTCGGCGTAACGGCCCTCGCGTTCGGAGCCGCCGCGATAGTGCTGCTACCGGTCTTCTGGATCTACCGTCGCAGGGACATGGGGGCGGGAGGATTCGAACCTCCGAAGGCTGAGCCAACGGGTTTACAGCCCGTCCCCTTTGGCCACTCGGGAACACCCCCTGGAGCAGGGACATAGTAAAGACCCTGCGCTGAGGTGCCGATGTGAGCCGTGCCGCGGCATGACCTCAACGAACTCCTCTCGCGCGCCGTCCAGCTCGGCGCCACCGACGTCCACCTCAAGTTCGCAGGGCCGCCCGCGGTCCGGCGTGACGGGCAGATCGTGGCCATCGAGGGCTATAACGCCCTGACCGCCGAGAACCTCGAGTCGGTGGTGGCGACGGTCACCGCTGTCAATCGGCAGAAGGAAACCGACTTCCGGGCGACGGGCGAGCTCGACATCGCGTACACGAGCAACGACCTCACGCGCTACCGGGTCAACGGCTTCCTTCAACGCCGGGCGGTCTCCTTCGCCTTTCGTGTGATCCCGAAGGAGGTTCCCAGCTTCGAGAGCTCCGAATGCCGCCCGGTGTCCGCCGCCTGTACCTCGGCAACGACGCACGCGCCGACGGACCGGTCGTCGCGAGCCACATCATCCTCAGCAACCACGTCGACACCGATCCATTCCCGTTCATCGTGACCGTGCCTCCGGGCATGCCGGGGAACCCGAACGTGTACGCGCAGCCGAATCGGCCCGAGCTCTACAGCGGGTAGTCCGCGCGGCCGATAAGGCGGGGGGATGGAACTCGCCCTTGCCGCCTTCTCACTCGCTCCCGGCCTTGCGGTCGGGAGCTTCCTGAACGTCGTCGCCGCCCGGGTTCCGCGCCGGCGATCCGTTGTCAAGCCGGCGTCGGCGTGCCTGAACTGCGGCACCGAGCTCGAGTGGCGGGACAACGTCCCCGTGATCTCGTGGCTTCTGCTTCGCGGTCGTTGCCGCTCGTGTGGGACGCGGATCAGTGCCCTGTATCCGGCCGTCGAGCTGGCGACGGCGCTGCTTGTCGCCGCCTGTGTCCTCGCCTTCGGGCTGAGCGCCCGCATGGTGGTCGCCGCCGCTTTCTGCGCCGTGCTCGTTGCGGTCTCGGCGATCGACCTGACCCATCGAATCATCCCCAACCGCATCGTCGTCCCGGCCGCTGCGATTGCGCTCGCCGCGCAGACGGTGCTCTCTCCGAGCCCCCAGTGGGCGCTCGGCGCTCTCGGCGCCTCCGGGTTCCTCTTCCTCGCGGTTCTCGCGTACCCGGCCGGCATGGGAATGGGCGACGTGAAGCTCGCCCTCCTGATGGGCGCAGCGCTCGGCAAGACCGTTGGCGTCGCCCTCATGCTCGGCATGCTCCTGGCGCTCGTCCCTGCGATCTTCCTGCTCGCGCGCCATGGCTCGAAGGCTCGCAAGATGGGCATTCCGTTCGGCCCCTTCCTCGCGCTCGGGTCGGTGGTGGCGCTCTTCTTCGGCGGCCAGCTACTCGACTCGTACCTCGCGCTGATGTCCTGACGTCGTCGGCTCTCCGCGAAGACGCAGCGCTGGGTTCAAGGCGCAGGCGAGATGCCGATTACCTCGTTCGGGTTATGGAGTTGAATGACACAGCGGACCTGCGGACGGTTGCGGCAGGGGAAGAGACGAAATCCGGGGCGAGCCCGCTTCGTCCGGCGTTCGCCGTCAACGGGCTCGCCGAGCTCGTCGCAGACGTCATCGAGCAGACGGGGCTGATCAATACCGAGCAGGCCCAGGCCGTACGCGCACGCGCGCGAACAGGCTCCTTCGCTCAGGGGTTGATCGAAGAGGGTCTCGCCGCCGGCGACCGTGTAGCGGGTGCCCTGGCAGCTCGCTTCGGCTTGAGCCTCGTCGACCTCCATGACGCCGGGATCTCGCCCGACAGCGCCAAGCCGCTCCACGTGCTGGAGCGCGTAGTTGCAATCCCCTACAAGATGGAGGACGGGATCCTTCGGGTGGCGATCGCCGACCCCCAGAACGTCAATGCGATCGACGAGCTGAAGCTTGCGACGTGTGCACGAAGGCGTGCCGATCGCCCAGCCGCTGACGGAGAACCCCATCTTCCCGCCGATGATCTCCCACATGGTGAAGATCGGTGAGGAGACGGGTGAGCTCGAGAAGATGCTCGGAAAGATTGCGGACTTCTACGAGGACGAGGTGGATGCGTCGATCACGACGCTGACGTCCATCATCGAGCCGCTGATGATGATCGGCGTGGGGTTGATGGTCGGCGTGATCATCATCTCGACGTACCTGCCGATGTTCAAGATGCTCTCGCTCGTCAAGTAGCGGTCGCGAACCGCTTCGCAGCCGCGGCACGACGCCGCTCGGCCTCGACTTCTCGGTCCTTCGGCGGCGCGTTCGTCACGAGCTCGGCGAGCAGGTGCATCGAGGCGTGGGCAACCTCGTCGATCGCTCGGTTGAACGCTGCCTCGTTCGCCTGAGAAGGCTTCGTGAAGCCGCTGATCTTGCGGACGTACTGCAGTGCTGCCGCCTGAACCTCGTCCTCGGTGGCGGCGGGCTCGAAGTTGAAGAGCGTCTGGATGTTTCTGCACATAGGACGATGTTAGATCGTCTCGAGCGTCGCCCGCCGGCGGCCCTCGATCTCGAAGAACCGGAAGAGGGCGTACGCCACCGCGGCGTACGCC
>JACDAN010000004.1 GCA_013695385.1 Actinomycetota bacterium
TGGGCGGGCGACAGGTCCGTCCAGTCCCCCACGTGCGCGAGCAGGTCTCCCGTCGGCAGCATGGCCCCGCCGGTGAAGCGCATGTGTTGGTAGATCATCTCGGCGTGGTGGTCGCGGCAACGCGTCAGGTACGCGACCAGCTCCTCGTCGGAAAGCTCGTCGGGCTCGACGGACTGCAGCTCCCGGTGAATCTCGATGGATGACGGCTTGAAGGTCTCATCCCAGTCGCGAAGCTGTTCGCGCCAGAGCTTCCGCTCGAACACCTCCTCGGCGCGCTGGAAGCGGCGCGGGACCTCGTCTTCCGCCACCGGCCTCACCGAACTGTACGCGAATCCGTTGACGTACTCGTACGCCATCGTGTCGAGCAGCATCCCGTAGAAGCGGGTGAACTCACTGAAGCCGCGGATGAAGGCCTTGGGATGCATCTCAGCCCAGTAGCGGGTCACGGGGCGTGGAAAGTGAACGGCATCGAGCTCCCACGACCCCGGGCCCGGGGGCTCGAAGCGAAGCTCGGTCGCTGTTGGTCCAGAGTTCACTGGTGATCCTTTCTCGTCGGGTCCCGAGGTCTGTCGCCGGCCTGGGGAGAGTCTCTCTCCTCAGGCCGGCGGAGGCAAGTGCGCACGCCGCGGATTTGCGGTACCCCGACGCTCGCGTAGCGACTCATAGCGATTGTCCACCTGCCCACGCCGGACCGCGAAGATGGTGGTCAAGACCTCGCGATCAGATAGCGGACCTCCTCCTCGAGGGCGTAGCTCCCCGTCGGGGTTTCGAAGGCTCGGAGAGACTCGGTGAGCGCTTCGCGAACCGCGTCGTCCCCCACCGCGCGAGCGGCGCGGACCATCGGCGGCGCCGCCATCACCCCGCGCAGCATCGTCTCGAGATTCGGGTAGCTCTCGACGAACCCGATGTAGCCGGCGTCCTGCGGTGTAAGGCCGGCCTCTCTCGCCAGCGCCTCGAGCGCTCCTTCCTCGTGCAGCGCCGGACCCGCTGTCTTCTCGTCACCCGCCGGCTTCGACGGCAGGAGCCCGCCGATCGCCCTGAACATCGCCGTCGACTGGCAGCGCTCCGGGCGACCGAAGACGCTCATCGCCACGGACGCTCCGGGTCGCGCGACACGGCGTGCCTCGGAAAGCGCCCTGACCATGTCCGAGGCGATGAAGAAGGAGTTGAAGCCAGTGACCACGTCGAACGAGTCCTCAGCCCACGGCAGCTCCTCCATGTCCCCGACCCGGAAGTCACCGTCCGGTACCCGCTCCCGCGCGATCTCGACGAGCGCCGGCGTCGCGTCGAAGCCCGAGATCCTGGCCCCCCGGTCCGCGGCGATGCGGCAAAAGCGCCCCGCCCCGCAGCCGACGTCGAGCACAGCGGTGTCGCGCCCGACGGGAACCCGCTCGAGGACGTGCCGGTAGACGGGCACGCCCCAACCGTTCCAGCCCTCCATCACATCGGCCCAGTCGCGGGCGCGCTGGCCCCAGAGCTCAGCCTGCGCTGTCGCGGATCCTCCGGCCCTCTCCTCGACGTCATCCATCGAGGATCTCGCCGCCGTGCGCCGCCGCGATCGCCTTGATCTGCGCCATGTCGGGGTCCTCGGTCGAGGGCGGTGGGAGCGTGTGCGCACCAGCGGGCTCGCTCATCGCCACCACCAGGTCCTCGAAGCCTCCGGGGGTGAGGATGAAGAGCATCCGACAGCCCGCGTCCCCCACCGTGTAGCGGTGCGGGATGCGGCGAGGACCAAAGGCGTAGTCCCCCGCGTGCGCCTCGATCGTCGTCTCGCCGATCTCGAGCGTGACGTCTCCGTCAAGAACCCAGAACGCCTCGTCCTCGTTGTGGTGGACGTGCAGGGGCGCCTCGGTGCCGGGCGGCTCGGTCACCTCGACGATCGTCATCTGTCCACCGGTGTCGGCGGCGGTCGCCTTGATGACGGCGAGTCCCTCGCCCCACCAGCGCCAGTTCCCCTGGTCGCTGGCGACGAAGGCGGGCTTCAGGGCCGGGGGCTCCTTCGCTTCATGATTCGTGTCTCGGGCGGTGTCCATCGCTACCTCCATTCGGTGGGTTGTTCATTCGCCGTGCTCGACCAGGCAAGCGGCGGCCTCGGCCACCGTCTCGGCGGCCCTGTTCGGGCTGACCCCGCGGGTGCGGAGCGCCTTGTAGGTGGGAAGGTCGAAGAACGCGCTGAGAAGCGTCGCCTTGCGTGCGTCGGCACGGCGCCCGAGCGCCTGGCGGACGAACACGAGGACGGTCGCGCGCTGCGATTCCTCCCACTCGCGCATCCCGGGGAGCTCTCGCTCGCGCGCATCGACCTCGAGGTGCGGCCCGCCCCGCTCGTAGAACCCGAAGAGCTCATGCGCGACACGCGCGAGGCGCTCGCGCAGGTCGTCCGTGTCGCCGACGACTTCGACGGCCGCGTCGGGCGACGGCGGCCGCGCGCGCTCCATCACGAGCTGCCCGCAGGCGGGGAGCAGCTCATCGAGCGAAGGGAAATGGGAATACACCGTGGCCACGGAGACATCAGCCTCCTCGGCGATGTCGCGCCACGAGGTGCCGAAGACCCCTCGCTCCCCATGCAGCTTCGCGGTCGCCTCGACGATCCGTCGCCGCGTCTCTTCGCGCGCGGCCGCGCGCTGACTCATGTCGTATTTGCGCGGCGTCATTCTATCCGATAGACAGTATAGCGGATGAAATGTACGTGTG
>JACDAN010000032.1 GCA_013695385.1 Actinomycetota bacterium
CGATTGACCTCGCAGTCCAGTAGAGCGACTCTGCGACCCGGCTCAACATCAGTCGCGCAGCACCCAGGTGTCCTTACTGCCACCGCCCTGCGAGGAGTTGACGACGAGCGAGCCCGCCTCCATCGCGGCACGGGTGAGGCCCCCGGGGACCACGGACGTAATCCGGCCCGAGAGCACGAAAGGCCGGAGATCGATGTGCGCGGGGCGCAGCTCGTCGGCGTAGATCGGCAAGCGGCTGAGGGCAATCGTCGGCTGCGCGATGAACTCGCGCGGCGCCGCCTTGATACGGCGCTTGAACGCAGCCCGCTCTTTCGCCGACGAGACCGGCCCGATCAGCATCCCGTAGCCACCGCTTCCGTCCACCGTCTTGACGACGAGCTCCTCGAGGTGTTCGAGGATGTAGGCGAGGTCGGTGTCGTCGCAGCCGAGGAAGGTCTTCACCTGCGGCAGCAGCGGTTCCTCGCTCAGGTAGTAGCGGATCATCTCCGGCACGTAGGGGTAGACGGCCTTGTCGTCGGCGACCCCCGTCCCCGGCGCGTTCGCGATCGTGACGTTGCCCACGCGGTAGGCATTTAAGAGTCCGGCGGCGCCGAGCAGCGAGTCGCGCCGGAAGATCAGCGGGTCGAGGTAGTCGTCGTCGATCCGCCGGTAGATCACGTCCACTCGCTGTAGCCCGCTCGTCGTGCGCATGTAGACGACATCCTCATGGCACACCAGGTCGCTTCCCTCCACGAGCTCGATCCCCATCTGTCGCGCGAGGAACGAGTGCTCGTAGTAGGCGGAGTTGTGCACCCCGGGCGTGAGCAGCACAACGGTGAGGTCGCCGCGCGCCGATGGGGGAGCGACCGCGTTCAGGACGGCGAGCAGCTCCTGCGGGTAATGGTCGATTCCGGCGACGCCGTGCTGCTCGACGAGCCCGGAGAGGGTGCGCTTCATCGCGGCCCGGTTCTCGAGCATATAGCTCGCGCCCGAGGGAACTCGCAGGTTGTCCTCGAGCACGAGGTAGTCGCCTTTCTCGTCGCGGATCACGTCGACCCCGGTCACGTGGGCGTAGACGCCGCCGGGCGAGTCGACGCCGACCATCTCGCGCATGAAGTGGCGCGCCCCAAAGAGGAGCCCGCCCGGAATCTTCCCGTCTCGGACGATCCGCTGCTCGCCGTAGACGTCGTCGAGGAAGAGGTTAAGCGCGCGCACGCGCTGAAGCAGGCCGCGCTCGAGCATGTCCCACTCGGGTCCCGGGATCACCCGCGGGATCAGGTCGAACGGAAAGATCCGCTCGATTCCCTCCTCCCGGCCGTAGACCGTGAAGCCGATCCCCTGGTTCACGAACGACAGCTCGACCGCGTGCCGCCGCTCCTCGAACTCCTCGAAGCTGAGCCGGCCGAGCTCTTCGGCGAGAACGCGATAGTGCCGCCGCGGCTTCCCGATCGCCTCGAACATCTCGTCGTAGAACGCTCCCGGGTCGTATGACTCCCCGAGGGGTCGGGAGGCAGGCGTGGGGGCGGGATCGGGCACGGCGAGGTCAGATCATGCCGAGCCGCGCCTCATCGTGGGAGACGGTGAAGCCGTCCAGTGCGCTTAGCTCGGGCGCGGTTACAGTAGAGCGATCACCAAGGCGTAGAAACGGCTTGGTTGAACCAAAAGCCCCCGTAGCTCAGTGGATAGAGCAGCGGTTCTTTCCTGCAGTTCACGTTTTTTAGTGGAAACGCCGGTTGCGTGGCGTGACATCGCCGTTTCTTGTCCATCCGATGTGCAGGTCAGACTTGAGACATGAACCCACGTGGTCATCCCGACACTCTGGTCGCCTCACATCCCGAAAACTCAAATGCCGTAAGACACGGTGCCTACTCACCACGCGCAATCGCACCGCGCGCAGCCGAGATCGAAGAGGAGTTGAAAGGCGAGTCCGAATTGCCGCCGATCGAGGCATTCGCGGCAGGAGAGGCCGCGCGCTGCCTCGCTATCCTCGAGGCGATCGATCGCGATCTCGATGAGCGCGGCATCGTTGATCCCCGTGGTAAGGCGCGGTCGATCCTGGATTACCGGGCACGGATCTCGCGGCAGCTGGAGAAGTGGATTCAGCGCCTCGACGTATATGACGAA
>JACDAN010000039.1 GCA_013695385.1 Actinomycetota bacterium
GTCACGAAGCCGTAGTTGTCCTCGGCGATCTCGTAAAGCGTCTTGAAGTTCCGACCGGGCATGTTGGACAGTTTAACGCATTGTGCGTCATTCTGTCCAGTATCGAACACCTGACCGCTTCTGGACAACATGACGCTTTTTGCGTCATACCGCCCACTGAATCTGCCAAGAGATCCTTTGCTCGGCTCCGCTCAACCTAAGGAAGACGGCCGATCCTTAGCTTGGCCTTCACCAGGGAACGCCTGTCGGCCGTCTCTCTCGACCCGAGCCGCGCCCCCTTCGTCCCGACTCTGCCGACGTCGGTCAAGTGCTGCTGCCGCCCGGAGACGAGGCGCCGCGCCTCTGAGCGGGCGACAAGAACGTTGCAGCGTCATTGGCTAGCTGGCGCACGAACTGGCGCACTGTCGACTTTATCCCTGCAAATACGCACTTTGCGAACGGACTCGAAAACCGTTATCCGTCGTTAGGCGGATCGAGGGTTCAAATCCCTCCCCCTCCGCTCAACAAGCCGCAAGCGGCATCGGTGAGCCGTTTGCGGTTGCTCGCTGACGGTTCCGACGCCTACCATCTCCGCTGGAGTTCCACCTGAATCCGCTGCTGCGCGGTCCCGACTGGGGCGCAACTAGCGCCGCACCAACGCGCGCGGCAACTGCCACAGCCGCTCGAAGCTCGAGCCTCCGCCGCCCCCTTCCGGTAAGGGTGTCGCCGTCGACCCGCGAGAGAGGAGGATGGCGGAGAACGAGGTTCAATTTCGCGAAGTCAGCGAGCGCGTCGGCGAGATGAGCGACCGACTCGGGCCCAACGTGCCCTACGAGCACCTCTGTGACTGCGCGAACGCCGACTGCACGTTCCGACTCGAGCTCTCAACGTCAGAGTACGAAGCCGTGCGAGCCGACCCGACGCAATTTCGTGGTTCTCCCCTGCGCTACACGCCCGAAATTGAGACTCTGGCGGCCGAGCACGACAAGTCGCACGGGTAGCTCGATTACGAGCAGATCGCGATGATCCTCAAGTGTCCGTGCGCTGTTAGAAAATCTGTGGCGAGATGGCGCGTCCTCTAGGAGGAGCCCCAGATGGGAAGTTAGGGTGGCCGGACGGGCAGCACCCGACCGGCCACCGTCATTCGTCGATCAGGCGGTCTGGTGCTGTTTGGCGCCTTCCTGGGCGAGGCGCTTGCCGATCGTCTGCAGCTTCTCGAGCGCCTTGCGCTCCTGCTCGAGGTTCTCGTTCAGCAGCGTGACGACATCCTTCTCGCCCATCGCCTCAGCCATCGTGACGAGACCTTCGTAGGCAGCGATCTCGTAGTGCTCGGTGCGGGCGCCTGCGCCGGTAAGGAACGAGTCGAGCACGTCTTGCGTGGGCGACTCTTTGGCGACGAAGTCGTCGTGCTCCTTCTTGATCCCCTCGATCCCCGGGCACTTTTCCGCCGTAGGCTTCTCGCTGAGCGCCTCGAACGCCTGCTCGACGTTCTTGACGTGCTGCCGCGTCTCCTCGAGATGCTGCTCGAAGCCCATTCTGAGCTCGTCGTCCGACGCTTCCTCCTGCAACTTCGGAAGCGCGCTCACGAGCGTGCGCTCTGCGTAGAGGACGTCGCCGAGCTCGTGCAGGAACAACTCGCGCGGGTCGCTCATCTGGTCAGCCATGGAACCCCTCTCGGTCGCGGTAAGTATCTCCCGTGTGCCCGCGCGCGACGTCGTCAAACGAATCTATAGATCGGCCGAGCGCGACCGGAAGCAGGCCGCGGCACCGCTACGGCTGATTCGAGGAAGATCGCGTCGCGGCGCTCTGGCTCTGGACCGTGATCACGCCCGGGAGGACTCGCCACCACTCCTTGCCGACCTTCACGAAGACGATCACCCGCACTCGGAGGTTATCCCGTTGCTCGAGGAGCCTGAGGGCGGGCTTGCCGAGCTTCAGCGGGATATAGGCCTTCTTGCCCCTCTTCACTGAGAACGACTTCGCGCCCAGATCAACCTTTGGCTTGGCGGCAGTCTCGAGGAGGACGCGGCCGGAGCAGGTCACCGGTGACGCCTGCTTGCACGCGATGATCATGCGCGCGACGCCGTGCGCGTTCACGGTCACCGTCAGCGGCCCGAGGACCATGCGAGGCAGGAGGATCTTCTCCTTCTTGGTGGGATTCTTCACCGGCAGCGGCAGGGGCAGACCCCCGGCGGCCGCCGGCCGCACAACGGTGGGGGCAGGCTGGTCGCTCATCTCGATCGTCGCCACGCCGCGGCTCTTCGTGATCACCGCGTTGACGGGATCGCCAAGGTTGACGGAGAAGGTCTCGGCGGACTCAACCAGAGCGTCGTCTAGCACGGTGACGGCGACCGTCTTCGTCTTCTCGCCTGGTGCGAACGTGAGGGTCGCCCGCCTGCCCAGGTAGTCGATGCCCTCCCTCGCCGTGCCGTCGCTCGTACTGAACGTGACGCTGACCGGGCGCAACGCTGCCCCCATCAGTTCGACGGTGAACGTCGCGCCCTCACTCTCACGAGCGAGGGTGTCGCTGATCGACAGCGACGGCGGCGCGTTCCTGTCGACGATGGTGCCCATGCCCTGCCTGTCGGCGACAGCGGCTCCCATCTCACCCGCGAGGTTCACGAAGAAGGTCTCGTTGCTCTCTCCGCCGTCGTCCGCGAGGAGCATGACCGACACGCTCTGGGTCGTCTCGCCCGGCGCGAACGAGAGCGTCCCGCCCGCGGCGACGTAGTCGCTCCCGGCGGTGGCCGTACCGTCGCTCGTGGCCCACTTCACGGTTACCTCCCGCGTGCTCGCCGGCGCGAGGGTGACCGCGAACCTCAGCACGGCCTGTCCCGTCGTCGGCTCGTCTGCAGAGGCGTCGGCGACGGAGAGCAGCCGGCTCTTCTCTACCGGGCCGCCTCCCGCGTCGTCGTCCTTCTCGTCGTCGTTCACGATCGTCCCCGAAGCGCGGCCGTCAACCACGTCAACACCGATTCCTGCCTCGACGTTCACGAAGAACGTTTCGTTCGGCTCGACGACCGTGTCGCCGTTGGCGAGGACGGTGAGTACCCTCTCGACGTCGCCTGGCTCGAACGTCACCGTGCCGACCTTCTGCTGATAGTCGGCCGGCGACACGGCCGACCCGTCCTCGGTGATCGCTCGCACGACGATCCGTTGCGCGGCCTTGCCGCTCAATCTCAGCTTGAACTCGACCTCGGAGGTGCCGGAGTTTCCTTCCTTCACCCGCGCGTCCTCGATCGAGAGCTTCGGCCTAGCGTCGTCGTCGATGATCGTGGCGCTCGCGTCCTGCGGCTCTCCGATAGTGGCGGTCTCGTCCCGAGCGAAGAGGGCAAGCGTGAAGCTCTCGGTGCCTTCGGCCTCCGCGTCGCCGATGACGTCGATCGGGATCGTGCCGCTGAGCTCGCCAGCCGGAATCTTCAGGACGTCGCTCTTGCCGACGTAGTCCTCCCCCGCCTTTGCGGATCCGTCGCTGGTGGCGTAGTTGACGCTGGCCTCGCGGCCGCTTCGTCGCGAGAGGGTGACGGTGAACGCTGACTGGGTGCCGCTGGAGCTTCCCTCGGTGACGTTCGGGGCATTCGCGACTTTGGCCGCCGGCGCGTCGTCGTTGTCGTCGATCCACCCCGTTGCACTCACTCCGTCCGGGTCGATCGTCACACCGGCAGGCGCGGACGCGTCCGACAGCGTCACGAGGAACTTCTCCCTGGGCTCGTCGAGCGCGTCGTCCCTCACGGGTACCTCGACCCGTGCCGACGTCTGCCCCTTCGGTATCTTCACCAGCACCGCAGGGAAAAGCCGCAAATTGCGGGAACCCGGAACCCATTGGCGCACCCGCGACCATTTACCTGGACGGAGGCCGCAGGGACGCACCCCGGTGCATGTGACACGTCGAGTACGTCGATACTGCGCCCGGGTCGCCCGCCAGGTTTCCGCGAGAAAAACCTAAAACGCGCGAAGGCACGCGCGACCTTTTCAGGACTGCGTGGGGTCCTTGCTCGACTCCCCCTCCAACGCAGGTCAGCGAGCTCAGTGATGTTGAGTTGGGCGCGCCCGGGGACTGCGACAAATCTCCCGCAACACGATCAGCGACGTCGAGCGCCTCGGGGGAAAGGCCACTCGGGCGGCATTGCTCGCTGGGCGCGCCCGAGGTGACTATATCGAGTCCCTTTACGATCTCTTTACCTGGCGAGCGTCTACTCGTGGGTCATCGTGGGTACTCCTGTTCTACAGGTGGGCGTGCGGCGGAAGGGGAGCGTCGTGCGGCGAGGGGAAACCCGGAAAGACGTCCCGCTGCGCGCCCGCCGATTCGTCAAGAACGAGATCTTTGTCGAGAATCTTCTCCGTAGTACGTTCAGCCGCGTCTCTCGATGGTGTCCTCGCTAGCCAAGAAGCGGCTGCCAGCCGTCGGCGTCCTCATCGATCGCGCCCGTGTTCGTCAGTTGCGGAAGCTGGTGAAGAGGATGCTGCGCCCATCCGGCGACCAGCTCGGCGACTCGTTGTCGCGCGGCCCTCTCGTCAAGCGCCGAGCCGAGCTGCCGTCGACGTTGGCAACGTAGACGTCGACGCGGCCGTTTCGCAGCGACCCATAGGCGAGCCTGCGCCCGTCCGGCGACCAGGCCGGCTCGGCGCCGTTCCGGATCGCGACATGCTGAGCGCTGCCATGTCGCGACGTCCAAGTTCGGGAACCCGCAATCGAGGAGGCGTGTAGCAACGTATCGGCGTCGATGTTGCAACTGCGAGCCAAGCTACTGTGGGCATCTTGTGCGCTTACGACGAGATCCACGTCGTCGGCGCCGACGGCTCCGGTGACCCGACGGTAGCGGCGTCCGTGACCTCGGACTCGGAATCCAGGCCGAGTGCATCGAGTGGTCGCCGGACAGCTCAGCGCTGGCGTTTTGTTCGCATGGAGATTCAGACGACTTCGACTTGTGGCTGACGAACGCCGACGGCTGCGGTCATCGCCTTATCGCCTCGAATCGCGGTGCCGAGAACCCTGGTGCGTGGGCGCCGGACGGACGTCGGATTGCGTACAGCTCGAAAAAGACTGGCGCCTACGACCTCTGGATCATCGACGCCGACGGCCGCAACAATCGGCGGCTGACGAACTGGCCCGGCCACGAAGCTCCGAGGGGCTGGTTGCCAGACGGACGAATCCTCTTCTCGCGCGAGACCGTCCAGGGCCTCGTAAACTGGTACGTCATGCGGCCCGACGGTTCCCGACTCCGATCCATTCCGATGCTGCGCAACGTCCTCGCGCCGATCGACTGGCACCCGTAAGGGCAGCTGTCCCTGCCATGGGGCGGAGACTGGCCCGGCAAAAAAGGCCGGCCCGGAGATATCCACCACTCCGAACGTCAGATGACCTCATTGGAAGAGCTGGGCAATGGAGCTCGCCACGCTCGCATGAACTCCGTGCCTCTCAGGTGGAGGAGAACAACGGCCCACGCGGAGGGTGCGGCTGGTGCAAACGCTTGGCTGTGTGGTTTTCGGCCGGGAGCGCCGATTCGAAAACCATCGCCGACAGGCCGAATCCGCCTCCTGAGCGGGATTCTGCTGTCGCTCCGCGCGGGCACCGGGCAATCGGGCGTCTAGACAGGCCGTTTCAGAAGGAGTA